>NZ_JAPVZK010000020.1:0-36521 GCF_041432345.1 Streptococcus sp. 27098_8_103 | reverse complement strand
AGTTAAAAATTTTTAATTATTCATAAAATATCAATATGTTATATTGTTTTGAACAAAAAAAGAGAGGTTCACCTCTCTCAAATCTAGATTTTTTCGAGAATACAACAACAGCCTTGCACCTCTTAAAATGAGGAACAAGGCTGTTTCTTAATCTTTTGCATTCATTGTCCACTTAACAATGAATCATTCATATTTTGACTACACTTTTAGTCTTCTTTTTTCTTTCCAAGAGCAAGGACGAAACCGCCTAGCATACCAAGAAGCCCTAGAGATACAAAAGTCACATTTGATTCTATTCCTGTATTTGGTAATACAGTTTGAGAATTACTTGATTTAACTCCATTATCAATAGCATCTGGAGTATCTTCATGATTTGCATTCGGAGCAACTTCATCTGGAATTGGAGTTGTTGGTGTAGCTGTATCGTAACCAGAATCTCCATTAGCATCAGGTGTGACTGGCGCAACTGGAATTGGAGTTGTTAGCGCAGATGTATCGGGACCAGTATTTCCATTAGTATCAGGTGTAACTGGAATTGTATTTATGTTTGAACTTACTTTTCTGAAAATGTGGGTAATTACTGGTTCATTTTCAGCTATCACAGTCCGTACAAATTCATATCCAGAAATTAATCCATGTTCCGCATCCTTCTCATTGCCTGTCTTAATGGATAGTTTCAATACATTTCCATCTTCACCAATCCAACGAACCTCAATCATTAGTTCTGGCAATTCAATTGAATCCGGTAATACACCATTTTCAAAAATTGTTACCTTAGCTGGATTTTCTACTGGAACTTCCACAGATGGTTTACCTGGATCAGTAGTCTTACCTATACCTGGTTTTTCTACATCTGGTCGACCACTATCTGGCACTTTACCTTTTCCATCTTCACCTAACATTTCTTCCTTAGTTCCCGATGGGGATGTTGAGTCATCTCGCTTTTTCGATGTTACTGTAGCACCACCCGTCTTAGGAGATTGTTCTAACTCTACTGTTGGTGTCTTACCTGATGGAGTTGTTACCTCAGAAACTTCAACAGATGGTTTATCTGGTTCAGTAATCTGACCTGGTTTTGTAACTTTACCTTCTGGGAGGTCACTGTTGGGCACTTTACCTTTTCCATCTTCACCTAACATTGCTTCCTTAGTCCCTGATGGAGATGTTGAGTCATCTCGCTTCTTCGGTGTTACTGTAATATCACCCGTCTTAAGAGATTGATCTAACTCTACTTTTGGTGTCTTACCTGATGGAGTTGTTACCCCAGAAACTTCAACAGATGGTTTATCTGGCTCAGTAATCTGGCCTGGTTTTGTAACTTTATCTTCTGGGAGGTCACTGTTGGACACTTTACCTTTTCCATCTTCACCTGGCATTTCTACCTTAGTTCCTGATGGGGATGTTGAGTCATCTTGCTTATTCGGTGTTACTGTAACATCAACTGTCTTAGAATCTTGTTCTAACTCTACTTTTGCTTCTTTCGATTTCCCATCAGTTCGAACTGTTATAGGAGTTACCTTACCCGTTTTTGGATCAACTTCATAAGTTGTAGTGTTGATAACTTCACGACCTTCAGGATCTTTAGAGCGTTCAACCTTAGTTTTTGCTCCTACTTTAACGATTGTCTTACCTGCCGGGGTGATTACTGGGTTGCCAACGTGTTCTGTGATATGACCGTCGTTTGGATCTACATCGTAAGTGGTTGTTGTAACTGTTTTACCTTTTTCACCCTCAGTACGCTGATCTGGTGTACCGAAATCTTTTTCAACATCTTTAATGTATTCCACTTCTGGTTCAATTGGTGTTTCTACTATTTTGTCTTTGGCACCAACTTTAACGACTTTTGGTACCATTTCTGTTCTACTAACAACCGGTGTCCCATCCGTTACTGTACCGTTAGTTTCATTAACAAGTGTTGATGTTGTTGTTACTATCTTACCTTCAGATCCATTATTAGTAACCGTAGTATTTCCTACATCTTTGGTTTTATCTGCTTCATACCGTGTTGTTACCGGAATTATTTTGGTTACGACTTTGGATTTGACGCCATTTGGACTGACAATGTCTTGCCTAACGGTTGGAATAAGGTCTCCTGTACTTTCATTCACTTCGTAAGTTGTAGTCTTCTTAGCAACATCATCGACTTCTTTGAGGTATTCAACCTCATCCTTAGCTGGAACTTTGACAACTGTCGGTTTTGATGGAACTACTACTGCCGGTTCTTCATGTGGAATGAGGCTACCATCTGTAGCATTAACCGTGTAGGTGGTGGTTACTGTACTTGTTCCTAACGTACCAGCTGATGTGATTTTTACTTCACCTTTAGCTCTTGTGGCGTCTTTCTCGTAACGAATACTTGGCTCTATTGGCATAACGACAACCTTAGCCTTGGCTCCATCTTTCTTGAACACTTCCTTTTTCTCTGTTGGGGTAAGGACACCTGTGTTTGGATTGACTGCGTAAGTTGTAGTATTCTTAACAATATCATCGCCTTCTTTGAGGTATTCAACCTCATCCTTAGCTGGCATTTTGACCACTGTAGGAGTTGAAGGTTTGATAACTGGTTGACCTTCATGTGGAATAAGGCTGCCATCTGTAGCATTAACTGTATAGGTTGTGGTTACTGTTCTAGTACCTGAAATACCAGCTACTGTGATTTTTACTTCACCTTTGGCTCTTGTAGCATCTTTCTCGTAACGAATACTTGGCTCAAGTGGCGTAACCACAACCTTAGATTTAGCACCATCTTTCTTGAACACTTCATCAAGCGTATTTTTAGTAATCTGTCCTGTATCAGGATCTTTCATACTAACAGTTGTTGACTTAATGATGTCATCTCCGCGTTTACTATATACAGCAGTTTCTCCAACTTTTTCTACAGATTTGACTGTTGTAATTTTTTTATATTGATAACCTGTCCCATCCAAGGAAATTCGTTTCCCAGATATAAACTCTGGTCGTCTATTAATCATATCATTTTCAAAATAAGAACGTGAACTATGACCACCGCTTGTTCGTCCAACATTTATAACAACATCACTATCATTACTGACTCCTTTTCTTATCGTCGAATCATTATCAACAATATAATGAGTCAATTTCCCTGACTTAGCTATTTTTTTGCTATCTAAACCTTTTTGCCAAAATTCACGGCCAGAAATAAAACTTGTCACAACTTTTGGAGCATTGAATGTTGTTCCTTTTTTTAATACATTATTATAAAAGTTTCTATAAGCCCGCTGTTCTTTAGGAGACATAACTCTGCTGTCAGAATATGCCAACTGATAGGCTTCAACCATTGCCCGTTGTACTAAATATCCTCCTAAAGAATGGCCTGTCAAATAAAGATTGGTAATACTCTTATCTTTGGCTAGTTCACGCATGATATCTTCTGCATCTTTCCCTTGCTGAGGATTACTTCCTGTTCCAAGTCTTATATCAGCTCCTATATCTTTCGCATCACTTGTTCCACGAAAGGCTAATACTTGTGCAGTTCCATTTGGTAAATATAAGAAATCACTCTTAGTTTCATACAAGACAGCATCTAGTCCACTGGAGGTATGATAACTTTTTTTCCTTTCCCAATAAGGCCCCAACTCCTTATTCATCATCATATACTCATAACGCGGCTTCCTATCACCATTCTTTTTATATAACTCTGATTCTGCTAAGGGTTTCTTATTATCCAGCACTCTATCAATATAATTATCATCACGGTAAGACAATTCCATGAACATAATCATATCGCGTTCACTGACATTCCATTTTAATTTTTCATCTGGCTTTTCTTTACTGTCAATAATACCATCACCATCAGTATCTTCTAGTAAGGGATGACTATTATAGCCTACATATTTTTTCCCGCCTTTTTCATAAATATAAAGTTCTTCTTTATCCTTCAAGTAATCATCATCTGTATAGGCTTCTGGACTTAACTGAGGGCCGTTTAATAACAAACTATCAAGCTTATTGCCTTCTGAACCGATTACTCCTGCTTTTATTTGCTTAGCATACTCATCAGTTAATTCATACTTTTTAACCTCGGAAGGATTTGATGCTGCTCTCACCGCTGGAGTGCTTGATCTGTCTTCACCCGCCACGAAATCCCTTGTGGTCAAGCTATTATTTTCCTTATCCCCAGATGTCTCAAGTCCTGTAGTCCTTGTAGATTCGATTGGGGTATCTTTTGGGGCTGGACTGGAAAGATCATCTCGATTTTCTGGTGAATTTTGAGCCTCTTGTTTTTTCTCCACAGTAGGGGTCGAATTCTCCCTTTCAGAATTAACTCCTATCTCTGTTGCCAAATTATTTCCCGTAGAAGCAAGCACTCCCTGAGATGGTGTAAACAAGGCAATTCCTATTAATACAGAAGCCACTCCAACAGAAAATTTTCGAATCGAAAAACGTTGACGTTTATTAAAAATATCTTTCATTTTACCAACTTTCTTTCTAGCTATTTTTTACAAAATAGAGGCTTCTAATATTTTCCCTTGACAGAATACTAGATCATTTCTTTAAATAAAATTTTAGAGCTTTTCCTCTACTTGATCATAAACTACCACATTAATTTCTAATCATAGAAAAATGGATCGATTAATATTACTAAAATATCAGTAAAATATAAAAAATGTAAATATTTTACTTTCAACACTGCCATTATACCATAAAAATTCATAACACTCATGTATTTAAAAAAAGGTTATTAAAAAGCCTTTAAAATCAAAAAACACATAATATCAAGTATTAAAAAAACTTAATATTATGTGTTTTATTGTGAGAAGATTTACTTCATTTTTTCCTAGAATTGAGTTTTTGCCCAGTCTCATCAAATCTAGATTTTTTCTTCTTTGATATCAATCACAATCTCTTCTGATTCATCAAGAGTTTCGGCCTTTTCTTGCCATTGCTCCTTGAGATTATTGAATTGATTTTTTGATGCTTCTGTCGCTTGACGGGCACATGATTTTGCTTGAGCAAGTACACTGTCCACAGTGATTTCCCCTGACTCAACCTGTTCTTTGGTTTTCAGAACAAAATCTGTAGCCTGTTCCTTAACCTCTGTCAGTTTTTCACAGACTTGCTCCTTGGCATACTCAGGATCTTCTCTCAAATCATCTAGAAAATCTTGAGCCTGACTGCAAACTTGTTTGCCCTTGTCGCTTGTTAAAAACAAGGCAAGCGCTGCACCTGAAACGGTTCCTAAAAGGATTGAGGATAGTTTACCCATAAGGATTCTCCTTTTTTATTTTTTGAAAAATTTACTTGCAAGACGAAGAGCTGACAAACTTGCACCAGTCTTAAGTGTTTTTGAACCAGCTGATGAAGCTTTCTTGCTCAAGACACGCGCATGGTCATTAAGATCTGAAACAGATAGAGATAAATCTGCAACAGCACTAAAGAGTGGATCAATCGTTGCTACCTTGACATTGATATCATCTGCCAAGACATTGACCTTGGCCAGCAATTCATTGGTATGATGCAAGGTCACATCTACATCTGAAGTCAAGGTTTTAATCGTCTTCTCTGTTTCATCGATAACACGGCCAAGCTTTTGTACAGTAATGATTAGATAGACTAAAAAGACAATCAAAGCAAAGGCTACAAGAATATATGCAACTTCTAACATTTAGTTTTCCTCCTCTGAAATATAGTAAGGGGCCTTCTTTCGATTTTGATATAGAATGATAAAAATACCCAGTCCGATAAGAACAACTGAAAGCCATTGAGACACTCGAAGGCCAAAGAACATGAGACTATCTGTCCGCATGCCTTCGATGACCATACGACCGAAACCATACCAAATCAAATAAAAGGCAGTGATATGACCTCGTCTAAGGCTCTTCCATTTTCGTCTAAAAATCAGAATCAGGGCAAATCCAAGAAGATTCCATAGAGACTCATAAAGGAAGGTCGGTTGACGGTAGCTCCCCTCAATATACATCTGGTCACGGATAAAAGCAGGTAGATAATCCAGATTATCCACTGCAGCACCGTAGGCTTCTTGGTTAAAGAAATTACCCCAGCGTCCCAAACTTTGGGCAATCATGACGCTAGGTGCCGCAATATCTAGAAAATCCCAAGTATTGATGAGTTTACGATCAGCAAAGATATAGAGGACAAGGGCACCAGTTATCAAACCACCGTAAATGGCCAAACCACCATTCCAAATGGCAAAAATTTCTCCCAAGTTCTGACTATAGTAATCAAAACGGAAAATGACATAGTAGAGACGAGCTCCTAAAATAGCCAAGGGAAAGGCTATCAAGATGAAATCTAAAATATCGTCTGGGATGATCTTCTTTCTAGGCGCTTCTTTCATGGTCAAATAAACCGCCAGAATCAAGCCTGTCACAATACATAGGGCATACCAACGAATGGCTAGAGGGCCTAAATGAATAGCAATTGGATCAAGCATTAGGCACCTCGTTTTGAGCGATGAGATTTGTCAAGCGTTCTTCGAACAAACGCGTCGCATCAAAGCCCATTTCCTTGGCACGATAATTCATGGCAGCTGCTTCAATCACGACAGAGATATTACGACCTGTTTTCACTGGAATGCGGATACGAGGAATGGCTACGCCAGAAATTTCGAGTTCCTCAGCATTGTTTCCTAGACGATCAAAAGTCTTATGCGTATCATAGTTTTCCAAGTAAACAGCCAGCTGGACTTGTGAAGAATCCTTGACCGCACTCGCTCCGTAGAGGCTCATAACATCGATAATCCCAACACCACGAATTTCAATCAAGTGTTTCAAAATTTCAGCTGGTTCGCCCCAAAGAGTAATCTCATCCTTGGCAAAGATGTCTACGCGATCATCTGCTACCAAGCGGTGACCACGTTTGACAAGCTCTAGACCTGTCTCACTTTTACCAATTCCACTATCGCCCTGAATCAAGACACCCATACCATAGATATCCATCAAGACACCGTGCACACTGGTACGTTCTGCCAAACGAGAATCCAAATAGCTAGATAACTCTCCAGACAATCGACTGGTCGCCGTACGGCTAGTTAAAATAGCAATCTTACATTCTCTAGCTGCCTTTAGCATCTCCTCAGGAACCACCAAACCACGAGCAACAATAACCGCAGGTGTCTCAGGTAGAAACATTTTTTTCAAGACTTGGTAACGGTTGTGAGAGGACATCGAAACGAGATAGGACCACTCCTTCATTCCCAAGAGCTGGATTCGCTCAGGCGTATAATAGTCAAAATAGCCCGTCATTTCAAGACCAGGTCGCGTAATGTCCGCGGTATTAATTTCCTTTTCAAGTAATTCTGGTTCGCCATAGACAATGTCTAGTCTAAGCTTTTCAATCACTTCTTTTACTAAAACCGACATCATTTCCTCCTTCAAATGATTTCTTCTCTCTATTATATCAAATTGTAGGAGGATATTTCAGATTTTTGCAGGCTTTGAAGTATTTATTTATACTCAATGAAAATCAAAGAGCAAACTAGGAAACTAGCCGCAGGTTGCTCAAAACACTGTTTTGAGGTAACAGATAAGACTGACGAAGTCAGTTACATATACCTACGGCAAGGCGACGTTGACATGGTTTGAATTTGATTTTCGAAGAGTATTAAAAGAAAAAAGACTAGATTTCTCCAGCCTTTCATTTCTAATTAGAATTTTTTACGTTTACGAGCTGCTTCTGATTTACGTTTACGTTTTACAGAAGGTTTTTCATAGAATTCACGTTTGCGTGTTTCTTGAAGAGTACCAGCTTTAGTAACCGCACGTTTGAAACGACGAAGTGCGTCGTCAAGAGATTCATTCTTACGTACTACTGTTTTAGACATTTTTTTCACTCCCTTCAAGTTCAAGATCTATTCTATTTTACACGTAAAAGGAATAATTGTCAAGAAAAAATGCGGTTTAATTTTGATTTTTTCTTCCATTTATACAAGTCTTGAAAGCGTTCAATAGAACATTGCTTTTTATTTTTCAAGCAAGCTGAGCGCTTCAGCATCTGCAATGATCGTCACATCAGGGTGATTTTGGAGGCTACTTGCAGGTAGGTTCTCGGTCACTGGACCAGAAACTGTTCCAGCAATAGCTTCTGCTTTTGATTCACCGTAAGCAAAGAGAAGGATAGACTTAGCATCCAAGATGTTTTTAATCCCCATTGAAATAGCTTGAGTTGGGACATCTTCAATCTTGTCAAAGAAGCGAGCATTGGCTTCGATAGTAGACTGGTCAAGTTCTACAAGGTGTGTTTGACTGTCAAATGGAGTGCCAGGCTCATTAAAACCAATATGTCCATTACGACCAATTCCCAAGATTTGCAGATCAACTGGATGGTCAGCCAAAATTTGATTGTAGCGTTCGACTTCAGATTCAGCATGATCCTTAACTCCACGTGGCAAGAAACTTTCCTTAAATGGTTTTTGGTTAAACAAGTTTTCTTGCATAAAGTAACGGTAAGACTGTGGGTTGTCCCCATCAAGGCCTACATACTCATCAAGGTTGACACTGGTTAGATTTGAAAAATCAAGGTCACTTTCAACGATTTCCTTGTAAAATTCAAGTGGGCTGCTTCCTGTCGCAAGTCCCAATGTTTGAGCACCATTAGCTAATTTTTCCTTCAAAATCTCAAACGCAACTTTTCCACCTTCGACTTGATTCTCAACTTTTATAACTTTCATCTTTGCATCCTCCGTTTTAATCTATATTTATTATATGGTATAGACCAATTTTTGTCAAGTGAAAACGATTTAATTTCTAAAAAAAGAGCGTCCAAACTGGAAACATGTTATAATAGATAAGATTAGAACTTAGAAAGAATGAACAGATATATGAATACAGCTGATTTTGATTTCCACTTGCCTGAGGAATTGATTGCCCAAACGCCACTTGAAAAACGTGATGCGTCTAAACTCCTCATTGTCAACCGTGAGACGGGAGAAATGCAGGATAAACACTTCCACTCCATTATTGATATGCTGGAACCTGGTGATGCCCTTGTCATGAACGACACTCGCGTTCTCCCTGCCCGCCTCTATGGTCAAAAAGAGGAAACCGGAGGCCATGTGGAACTTCTCCTCCTAAAAAACACTGCTGGAGATGAGTGGGAAGTTTTGGCTAAACCTGCCAAACGCCTCAAGGTTGGCACTCGTGTTAACTTTGGCGATGGTCGTCTCAGCGCTGTTGTTACGAAAGAATTGACCCACGGGGGCCGCATTGTTCGCTTTGAATACCAAGGAATTTTTCTAGAGGTCTTGGAAAGTCTGGGAGAAATGCCTCTGCCACCTTATATCCACGAAAAATTGGATGACCGTGAACGCTATCAAACGGTCTACGCCAAAGAAAGTGGCTCTGCTGCAGCACCGACGGCTGGTCTTCACTTCACCAAAGAACTGCTGGCAGAAATCCAAGCCAAGGGTGTCCATCTGGTCTATCTGACTCTTCATGTGGGGCTCGGAACCTTTAGACCTGTTTCTGTGGACAATCTGGATGAACACGAAATGCACTCAGAATTCTACCAACTTTCTGAGGAAGCGGCTGCCACCCTTCGCTCTGTTAAGGAAAATGGTGGTCGTGTCATCGCTGTAGGAACTACTTCGATCCGCACCTTGGAGACTATTGGTTCCAAGTTTGATGGACAAATCCAAGCAGATTCTGGCTGGACCAATATCTTTATCAAACCTGGTTACGAATGGAAGGTTGTTGATGCCTTTTCAACCAACTTCCACCTGCCAAAATCAACTTTGGTCATGTTGGTTTCTGCCTTTGCAGGCCGTGAATTAGTCTTAGACGCTTATCACCATGCCATCCAAGAACACTACCGCTTCTTCAGTTTTGGCGATGCCATGTTTATCTATTAATTTTCAAAATCAAAAAACGCATATTATCAGGCATTATAAAACCTTGATAGTATGCGTTTTGTTATGGATAAAGAATTAGTCTGTTCTTAAGCTCGGATCTTTCAAACTCTGCACACTGGCATTGATCACCGCGCCGACAATTAAAATCTTAGCGATGAGAATAAACCAAAACATCATGACCACCACGACGACGGAACTAAAAAAACGGACGTCCACTAGGTGATTGACATAATTGTTGACATAGACTGAAAAGATATTGAGCAGTAAGGCCAGAGTCAACAAGACAAAGGCACTACCTGGTAATACATGTTGAATCCGTCGCACCTTGACATTGGGCAGAAAATAATAAAGCATGACCAAGATAGCAAAAATCAAGGCATAGACCAAAGGGCCTGTTAGGTCTTGCAGATAATCAAAGATAGGACTATCCGATTTCCAGTAGCTCTTGATAAGGTTGAGAAGCATGCGACCAAAGACACTGAGAAAGAGGGCTAAAGCAAAGAGAATCTGCAAGCCAAAACTGACAAACAAACTCATAAGCTGATGGGAAATCATTCCACGATTTTTAGCTACTCCGTAAGCTTTATTAAAGGCTTTCTGTAGGAAATTCATGGATTTTGAAAAGGTCCAGAGGGCTGATAAAACCGCAAAACTCAATAAGCCTGTTGACGGTTGGGTCAGCACTTCTGTAATAATCTTTGCAACCACATCATACATGGTATCGGGCAAAAATTCATTGACAACCTTTAAAAAATTGGAAACTGGAATCTGAAAATAAGGGAGGATATTGACCACCACCAGAAGCAGGGGGAAAATCGAAATCAACCAATAGTAGGCTACTGCGACACTGGTCAACTCACTATCTGATGCTTGATAATAATGCAAAAAAGCTTTTAATAAGGGCTTATCTATCAGCTCTTTCCACCACTTTTTCATGTCATACTCCTTCACTTATAATCTTGATTAATTTCTTCTTACCAATTCCACCATATCATAAGGCAGGGTATTGGCAGCTTCCTTCAAGGAATAGTTCTCTAAGTTATTCACATTTTGTCGTAACTTCTTGGCATACTTGGTCGTAATCAATCGCTTTTCTTCATATTCAAAAATCAGCTTGCGCTCTAGGTAATAGCCTCTCAGCATTTCATCGATATTGTTGGGCTTGACGCGATTGATAACCCGTTCGACAAAGGCACCACTAGTGATAATAGCTGTTTCACGAAGACGAGAATCCTGCATAAAGCTGATCAAAGAACTCTTATAAACCCCTTTTAGGTTCTCCAAACTTTCGATAATCATCTCTGTATTTTCTAGATAGAGCTCTGCAATTTGGTCATAGTCAAGGGCTCTGAGTTTCTGTGATTCTTCATTTTTCCAACTGCGAAAGGTCTTGCCTAAGGTAAAGACTTCGTGAAGGAGAAAACGTAAAATCCGCAAGGAAACAAGGAAATAATAGGTCAATCGTGAAGCAAACTTGCGATTGATACTTTGTTCCATGTTTTTCAAATAACGTTGGTAGACTCGATAGGCACGCTCACTCATCTTATCCTCTTCGTAAGCCTGTTCCAATCCATCACTCTCAATACTGAGGATGAGAAGTTTCAAGGCCTCCCAGTCTTCTTGAGCCCCCTTATTTTCTTGACTCAGGATGAGATTTTCAATACGTCCATGGTAATTGTCAATAGCCGCATAGAGGGGAAGTTTATTTTTGGTGTCTTCCAACTCTTTTTCCAACTCTATCGTTACTTCATTCAAAATGGCGATATGCATGAGATAGTCCTTGCTTTCTTCCTGTTCATCAGAAAGATGAGGCAGGACCAAGAGACCTGTTAAAAAGCTGACAAGCGTCACCCCTGCGACAAGGAAAAGTAAGAGAGGATATTCCTGTTCTAGATTACTTGGTATCAAAAGAATCGTAGCAATCGACACGGTTCCCTTGACACCTGAGAAGGTCAAAAGAAGCATGTCCTTCATATACTTATTTAGCTTTTTCTTGAGACGTCTGGTTCTATAGGCATAGTAGCCATAAATCATGACAAAACGAATAGCAAAGAGGACAAAGGTTAGGGCGACAAGAGATACCAATAAAAGTAAGGGATTATAGATTGGATTGGTCAAGATAGGTTCTGCTATCATTTCCAACTCCATCCCTAAAATCACAAAGACAGAACCGTTGAGCATAAAGTTCACTGTGTGCCAGACCGTCTCGGTCACCGTATCCACTTGAGCTTCGAGAAGCGTAATTTTCTTAAAACGGCTTGCCTTTAAAATTCCAGCAACCACAACAGCAATAATCCCTGAAACGTGGACTTCTTCTGCCAGGAAGAAGGTCACCAGGGGTAAACTCAATTCTAATAAAAGTTCGCTGGCAATATCCGTTGCTCGTACACTAAGTAAAAAACTATGGAGAAAACGGTTGGTCATGGCTGTTAAAAATCCAATTAAAAGACCGCCTAGGATTGAAAAGATGAGCGAACTACTCGCTTGCCCAAGGGAAAAGGCCCCAGTTGTCCAAGCTGTCAAGGCCACCTGAAAGGCAACCAATCCAGAAGCATCATTCAAGAGTCCTTCACCCTTAAGGATATTGGACACGCGCTTAGGAAAGCTAAAACGCTCCGAAAGAGAGGCAAAGGCCACCAAATCCGTAGGGCCAAGGGCTGCCCCAACAGCCAAGCAAGCCGCCAAGGGAAGACTGAGCCAAAGAAGATGGGACAAGCCACCCAAACTCAGGGTCGAGATGAAAATCACTGGAAATATGAGATAAACAATGATTCGCCAGTGTTTTAAAATAGCCGTAATATCTGCTTCCTCCGACTCTCGGAAAAGCAAGGGCCCGATAACCAGTGCCAAAAACAACTCCGTATTGAGGTGAAAGTCGGTATTGGGTAAAAAAAGACCAATCACGATTCCCAAAAGAATCTGCACCAAAGGGAGAGGCAAAAAGGGCAGGAGCTTATTGGTTGTACTTGAGACAATCAAGACCAGTAAAAATAGGATAAGGTAAATCAGTAATTCCACGGACTTCCTCCTTAATTTTTTTTACAACAGGATTCAAATATCTCCTTCTGCTCTTTGATTTTTTGATCAATCTTGGAACAATCCTTGTGCTCAATTTTTCTCTGGCACCGTTCCATTTCAAGAGCAACTAATTTTTTCTTGATTTTAAGCATTTTTTTGCTCATATGCGCTTGGTCTAACACACCTACTGCTCGTTCGTGGTGGGTTGATTCAACAAAATTCTGGCGCATGGCATCCAGCTTTTCACGTAGGTATTGTTTATCCATGTCTATATCTCTCTAATTTTTCAATCATCACTAAAAACGGTGGGTTGTTGACTTGGTTCAGGGTTCGGTAAATGGCAGCTGTGTACTCTTGTTGGTTCAACTGGCTGACAAAATCCAAGACAGCATCCCTCTCTAGATCGCCTCCTTCATGACCATAATAGATCATGATAGCAATCCGTCCACCTTTGACAAGCAAATGACACAGCTTTTCTAATGCTTCAATCGTTGTCTGAGGTTGGGTAATGACTGACTTATCAGCTGATGGCAAATAGCCCAGATTAAAAATCCCTGCCTTGGCTTCTGTCACAAACTGGTCCAGTGTCTCGTGACCTTGCAAGATTAACTGGGCATTTGTCATTCCAGCTTGGTCCAAACGCTCTTGGGTCTTTTCCAAGGCTTGCTCCTGAATATCAAAGGCATAGACTTGCTTAGCTAGTTTCGCTAAAAAAATCGTGTCATGACCATTACCCATGGTCGCATCCACTACGATATCCTCTTTTGTCACTACCTCAACCAAAAAATCATGTGCCATCTCAAGTGGTCTTTTCATTTTCAAACTCCTGTTTTACAGCCTTGCATCCTTGAATACTTCCACGACGTCGCATCTCCATCTCAATGCTGTTGAGCACTTCCCACTTATTGAGGCTCCACATAGGCCCAATCAGCATATCTCTAGGTGCATCTCCTGTGATTCGATGGATGACGATATGCTTGGGAATGATTTCCAGTTGGTCACAGATGACCTTGACATATTCGTCCTGACTCATCAGTTGCAAACGTCCCTCGTGGTAGTCCCGTTGCATACGAGTATTGGTCATCAGGTGAAGCAAGTGCAGTTTAATCCCTTGAATATCGTTATCCGTGACACAACGGCGGACATTTTCAATCATCATCTCATGGGTTTCACCAGGAAGTCCGTTGATCAAATGAGAAACAATCTCAATCTTGGGATATTTTCTCAAACGCTTGACCGTCTCCACGTACAATTCATAGGAGTGGGCACGGTTAATCAGATCAGAGGTTGCCTCATAAGTGGTCTGCAAGCCCAATTCAACCGTCACATGCATGCGTTTCGACAACTCAGCCAAATATTCGATGGTTTCGTCGGGTAAACAGTCTGGGCGCGTTCCAATATTGATTCCTACCACACCTGGCTCGTTGATAGCCTGCTCATAGCGCTCTCGAATAACTTCAACCTTTTCATGGGTGTTGGTAAAATTTTGAAAATAAACCAGATACTTCTGAACATCTGGCCACTTGCGGTGCATAAAGTCAATTTCCTTATAAAATTGCTCACGGATAGGCGCATCTGGTGCTACAATAGCATCTCCAGAACCTGAAACCGTACAAAAAGTACAGCCTCCATGAGCCACAGTTCCATCACGATTGGGACAGTCAAATCCCGCATCAATCGGGACTTTAAAGGTCTTTTCTCCAAAGAGTTTTCGATAATAATCATTCAAGGTGTTATAAGATTTCATAACTTTCATTATAACAAAAAACACCCACAATCTCAAAAGCCTGACTTTCCTATAAATTCCTCTGTTTCTCGTTTCCATTAGCGATTTTTTATGATACAATATGGGTATGATTTTAATGAAATTAGCATCTATTTTATTATTGATACTGACCTTAGTAGTCTGCATTATCATAACCAAACTTTTTAGATTAAAAAAACTAGGACGAAACTTTGCGGATTTGGCTTTTCCAGTCTTGGTATTTGAGTATTACCTTATTACAGCTAAAACCTTTACCCATAATTTCCTCCCTAGACTAGGCCTAGCACTCTCACTCCTAGCCATTATTCTCGTTTTTTTCTTCCTTTTGAAAAAACGCAGCTTTTACTATCCTAAATTCATCAAATTCTTCTGGCGTGCAGGATTCTTATTAACCCTTGTCATGTATATCGAGATGATTGTTGAATTGATGGCTCAGAAATAAAAAACTAAATCGAAAACACCTCAATCAAACTAAAATACAATGATTGAAGTGTTTTTTTCTTTATATACTTTTTCATCAATTCCTATTTTCTTTATCAGGAAATAGATAACCAATACCTACACAAGCTAGTACACCTGCTCCAATTACCAAGCCACTTGAAATTGGCAACAGGTCCAAAATTGCATTCGCAATAATAAAGGCAATAATCAAACACATCAGACTAGCCTTGTAGTCTTTTTTCAAAAGATTCTCTAGAGTGAAATAGAGGAACAAGCCTACCGGAATCAATGACCAGAGGTTAATGTCCAAAGTTGGCCAGCCAACAGAACCAAAATACAATACTGTCGCTGCTGCCACTAAAAATACAATCCCCAATATTTTTTTCATTTCTTTATCTCCAATTTCGTTTTTAGGAACTTGAGTTATCTGATATTGATGCCTCCCGTCCCTTACACAAATCATTATAGCAGAGGTCAGTTTCAAGAACAAGTTCTTTTGCCTATCTGGTCTCTATATCGGTCTAAGTGGTTGAATAATAGCAATAAAATAAGGAAGCAGGTGAAAAACTTCCTTCCAAATAAAAAGGAATTAAGCAACCAAACGCTACTTAATTCCTTGAAATTGTCTCATCACCTCCATTAACCTTTAAATTTTGATAGACTCTATTTTCTAATTAATATGACCAATATTGTCAATACTAACCCTTTCAATCAATTCATTAGTTATCAAAACTAAGTCCATTAATAAAGCCGAAAAGAGTATCAATAGTAAAGTAAACTAAATAATTGAGTTATAGATGGCTATTTTCACAAAATTGTTTCATCACCACACTATCTCATCTCAGTACACAAACCATGTTTCTATAGCTTTG
This sequence comes from Streptococcus sp. 27098_8_103, assembly GCF_041432345.1. GTDB lineage: Bacteria > Bacillota > Bacilli > Lactobacillales > Streptococcaceae > Streptococcus > Streptococcus mitis_BV. Next base: position 20,596 of record NZ_JAPVZK010000020.1, on the reverse strand, counting down.
TCTTAATCTTGATCTTTTTTCTTCAATCCAAGAAATGCACCTACGGTAAACATTATTCCGGCAACCAATGACGTGAAGACTTCGCTAACTGTTCCAGTTTTTGGCAACCTATCATTGTTAGTAGTTGATTTACTATCAATATTGGTATGTTTATTAGCTATGTTCTCTGGTTCATTGAGATAAACTTCCTTCTTATTTTCAAAGTTTTTATCATTTTTATCAGGAACTGGAGATGTAACATCCTCAGTTGAATCAGAGTTGTGTGAATGATTTTCTCTTTGGAAATCCTCTTTTCTATGACTTTCACCTAATTGACTATAATTTACTTGTACAGGAACTGTAGCTTTGACACCTTCAGTTGAATCAGAGTTGTGTGAATGATTTTCTCTTTGTAAATCCTCCTTTTTGTAATTTTCATCTAATTGGCTATGATTTGCTTGCACCTTATCTTTCTTTTTCGATACATCAAAAGTAGGTTTATTTTCCTCCTCCTTTTTCTCCTCTATTTTCTTGAATACAGGTTTTATAAGGGTATCTTTTGATAGATTAAGAACATAGCCAACGTCTTTTTTCCCTTCGACACCAGAAATTTCCCAACCATCAAATTGATAGCCTTTTTCTAATTTACCCTTATAGACAGGTAAAATGAAATCTTCTTCCGACACTATCGTTGAACTCATTTCTTTTCCATTTTGAATGGTCACAGTCACCGTATGAGCTTTTAATTCGCTCACCTCTCCCGTATCTTTGTTTAAAATGAATTCTTTTACGGTCGTATTTCTTGCAAAATCTTTTACAAGAATCTTAATGTTTAGTGTCTTATCTGTTAGTTGTTTAATATCATCAAATGATTTATATTCTTTTCCATTTACATAAATATGTTTGTCTTGAATCTCACCATCGAATCCATTATTTCTTTTATCATTGATGTTAAAGACTACAGATTTTCCATCAGCATATTCAATACTAGTATTTCCCTTAGGATCAATGTTTACTTCTGGTTTAACATTATCATATAAAAATTGATAGTGTACTCCAACCGCTTTCGCATTCAAATCGCTATAGCCAGTTTTAAGATAAACATTTCCATCCATATCTGTTACCTTATCTGGGAATCCGTTTGCTTTATAGTCTTTCATTCCCCAGTCCATGATGTCACCGTCTTTAACATTAAGCTTAACGTTAAAATCTCTAGTGTTATCAATGTGTAAATCTCCGTAGATTAAATAATTATCTACAACAGATTCATTAACTCTCAACTCCCAGTTAAAACCACCCTTATCAGAAATCTTACCTCTTAAATAAAATTCTGGATTTCGTACATAAATTTTATTAGATTTAGATGGATTAAAGTAGTTCTTGTCCATTGAAAGGTTTACTGGTTTTGCATCAATAAATAACGTAGAGCCATCTTCTTTTATAGCTTCTACATTGGACTTATCCTCTCCAGTGTACTCTTTATCATCTTTACCAAATAATACAAGTTTAGAAGGATCTGTTACAAGATTTCCATCTTTATCGATTGCCTCCCCTTTATCGTTCATTTTAAATCTAAACACTTGATACCTTACAATGTTAAAGCCGTCCAAAGCCGACATTAATACTGATTGAGTACTTCTTCCATCTTCAACATTTCTACTATCAGCATAAATTATTTTTTCTGATAAGGCTCTTAGATTAGGATTGGCCTTTTGTATTTTTGCTATATCTTCCTTGCTATAGACTCCATTTCCTTCTAACATATCCGTTTTTCCAGGATTATAGGTAGTCACTTTTAGTGCATAGCCTTTTCTCAGAATGATATTATCCTTTAATAGATATTGTTGTTTTTCTGAATCAGAATAGATTTTACCAGATTCCATTTCAGTTAAATTATTTGGTTTATTCTTTGAAAGATCTCCTTCTCCTAATTCTATTATATTCCCATAACTTGATGCATATGGATATTCTGTTTTAGTTTCCTTATTTTTTTCAGGCATTCTAATCTTCGTTTCAGCTTTTATCTGATCATCATCTTTAACAAAGAATCTCATATCTCCTGCAAAAGCTAATCCATCCACAATATCATTAATATTAGCGTATAAATCAAATGTCATCGTTTTTGAATGGGAATCATACTTGGTCGCTTTGATTTCTATAGATTTATAGTTATTTCCATAATATACCTTGGCATTTTTAGACACATTACTTATCTTTCCAAGAATTTCAAAGTGTCCATCTTTAGACGGGCTTAGAACACCATAAATTTTTGATTTGATTTCGTCAAGTTTTTCAGTTTCATATTCTAAGGCACTACCATCGTCATAAGCAATGATATTTCCCTTATCATCGTATTTATAATCGTATTCCTCTGTTCTCTTACCAGTTTCACTTGTAAAGTCATCAACTTCTCTAAATTTCTTTTTAATGAGTTTCTTCAAGTCTTTACTTTCAAACTCTCTAATTGTTGAAATAGTTTTATGAATAGTCAAGCTAGATTTTTCTTCAATAGACTCTTCATTGTCTTGATGATTTTCTTCCTCAGTTGTATCTTTTTTAAGACTATCGTCTTTTCTATTTTCTAAATTTTTAAATTTAGATTCAGAAATCTCGCCAAGCTTTTGGTATTTAGATGAATCTTGATCAGGATCTACTAGATAATAGGAAATCATCCCCTTTTCATCAGCATGATCAGCAAATTTAATTCTATGAATCTTTGTAAAATTGCTAGAGCCATCTAATGCAATGACTTCAATGATTTTTCCTCTTAAATCTCCTGCACCATTAATTTCATAAATGGTATTTCCATCTTTGTCAAGTTTTCTATTTCTTCCTTCACCCTCACCTGCATAAGTTACTTCAAGATTTTTCTCAACCTCTCCGTCTTCATTAACAAGAGCGGCGCCAGCATACCAAACTTCGTTGGCAATCTCGTCAAATTTTTCAGGATGTTCTTTTTGATCTCTCGCAAATAGGGTTTCATTCTTGTATTGATCTTTTACCTTGTGATAAGTATCCTTTGTAATCAGCTTAATTTTTTCAGGATTTGAAAAATCAACCGAAACAATCTTAGGGGCTGTGTTATCAATTTTTACAGGAATATAGGAAACCTGCCATGGGTAATCTTTAGTTAATCTATATTTAAATTTATAGAAATATTGACCTTCTGCAATTGGTTCAAATTGACCTCTTATCTTAGTAGCAGGATCTTGGTTATCCTTGCTTTCTGGTGCATTTTCTTCTCTACCTCTAGGGTTATAAATGAGTCCATCCCATTTCAAGTCACCCCAAACTTTTAGCTTAGAAGATTTGATTCCCTTTGCATCATTTCTCTTAGAGTTTAAAATTCCTTTAATAAAGTGTTCTCTCGAAATGACTTTTAAGTCGATTTGATTTTCTCCCTCTTTATTTGTATTTACTATTGAAATCAATCCTTCTTCTGCACTTCTTAATACAAGTGGAGAAGGTGTTAATCCTCTCTCAAGTTGAGCATCTTGAGGATTTCCATTTGAATCTAAAGGATAAATTTTAGCAATATTAGAACCACTTGATGATGGTGCGTTGATCCCTTCGTTATTGAAAGCAAATAATTCTGGATTTTGATCTAGAGATGTTGTATTTTTATCTTTTCTATTTTGTATAACTCCTGCTGGATTAAATTTATCTATACCATGCTCTCCACCAATTCCCTTATTTAAAGTTCCTGGAATTTTTGGTTTACCATCATCATCATAACCTTCCATTGTTTTTGATTTTGAACCTTCTTCCCAGGCCCATTTATCAAGGATTGGTTCCTTATTCCAATCCCCAGCAAATCCCATTAAAGGCATCGATAAAGAAGGTTGGAAATTTGTTTTCTTACCATTGGAGTTTAGAGCTTCCATTTCTTCCACTGACTCAAAATGAATAAATGATTCTACAAATTTATTTTTGTTTTTAGCCTCTCCAACGTTTATAACCGCATTTAAATCAAAGCTAGAATTTGGGCCTATAGTGAAAGTGTCATGCTCAAATGTGATATTTGCTCCTTTGATTTTTTCTGGGTGGATTTCTGGAACAATTTGCTTCCCATCTGGAGATTTTTCGTCTTTATATGTTTCATCAAGTTTTAGTCTGTCAGTTAGAGCATCTGTAGTTATAGCAGATGCTGAAACTTTAAAGGTCAAAGGTCTGTTTGATGTATTGTGAAGCTTAATGGTAAAATATTTTTCTTCTCCTTTTATTTCTTTAAGAGAAATAGAACCATAAGAGTTTACCAAGCCTTTAGAATCCGTGTTTTTAAAAGTCGCTACGACTTCATTTCTCAAAGCATTGGCCACATTAATTAGCCCTGCTCCCTGTTGTCTAGGTGATGCAAAGTATTGGCTTTTTTCTTTCCAAGACGTTGCGTCCATCATAGGTCGTGCAGTATTTTGTAGGGCAATTTTTGTAAGACTTGTAAGATCTATTTTGTCATCTCCCTTAAGATTTTTCAACACAGGTCTTTCAAGCATTTCCTTTAATTTTGGTCTAATCAAAACAGTAGAAGCTGCCACGATTGGAGTTGCCATACTAGTCCCTGACATATAACCATAAGTTGATTTCCCATTAATGACATTGAGAGTGGATTTAATATTTTTACCAGGTGCTGAGACATCAGGCTTTAAAAGCAAATCTGTTCTCGGTCCCCAAGATGTGGATCCTGCTGGAACTATGATATCTTCTTTATACAATTCTTTGTCTGTGTCAGGTGCAAACTTAAAGTCAATCTCTTTTTCATCACCTACATTCGGTTTATTAGAATTATAGCTGGCCATATCAATTGGATAGTATTGCTCCAATTTATCTTTAAAATCTTCTTTATTATTCCTTTTAACCTCAGTTTTTTTATCAGGGTTAATCATGTTCCATAGCTTTACACCATCATCTCCTGAAATTGAAAATACTTGACTAGTAGTTCCTTCATCCTCCTCATATCCCATAGCTGGAAGCTCTGTCCAATTATCTCTATTGTAGTAATTTACAGTATTTACAACCATAATGGCGCGTGCGCCCTTATCCGTAGCTCTTTTAAAAGAATTTTTTAAATCCTTTGTATAAATTCGATCCATTACTGCAATTTTGCCTCTAAGATCCAATCCTATCAAATCTTGATCTTGACCCTTGCCTATATATACAAATTTCAATTTATCAGGAGCTTTTGATCCATCTTCATTTGTTGTGATTTTATTCTTATCGAAAAAGGCCCCTATATTTCTGTATTTAAAATTTTCTCCACCTATGTTAACTTTATCAAACTCAACTGTTTGATTTTTAGCAGATGCGACTGCTATCGCATCTTCATGTGCTGCAGTTCGTGTTACATTTCCAGTGTCGGTCATTTTCAGATTATTATTTGCCACTAAATCCCATGAAGAACTTGAAGCAGAAGTCGCATAGTTACCCGTAGCTACAACCATTGGAATTCCTGCTTTTCTTAACGCTCTAATAGCTTCCCAATATTTCTCACCTACAAGACCTGTTCCTGTAAAGCCTGATGATACCGAAACAACATCGACATTGTGTTTGATCGAATCTTCAATAGCATGAAACATTGTTTCATCTCCTGCGAAGCCAGATCCTGCGTCAGAGTACATTTTATAAGAGAAGATCTGTGCATTAGGAGCAATTCCATCGATTCCGTTAAAGTTTTTAATATCTTTTTCAGTATCATTTCCCGCAAGAATCCCTGCAATATGCATCCCATGTGGATCAAAATAATCGCTTCCATCATCAGCTTTTTCTACAGTAATTTTACCACCATTATAATAATTGAAAGCATGAGGAATTTTATCACTCAACCAGAAATTTTTATCAGTACCCTTTAAGTCTTCTTTTTTAAATCTCATTGAGTCTTTGGCATCATCATCGATTCTCATAGCCTTATGCCTATAATCTGTCCCCGTATCGATATTTGAAATAACCATACCTCTGCCATCAAAGTTTTTCCCAAATGGTGCATTGATAGATTTTAGGTAATCGATTGCCTCTTCAACTCCAATTTCTTTTCTAGCATGATTCATCATAGGTTGGACTTTTTGTGACCTTTCAACCGATGACATACCTTCTATTAGTTTAATTTTGTCCAGATTATCTGGAGTTGTTTCTATTGCAACACCATTAAAAACCGTATCATAAGTATATAAAACTTTTGTATCCTTAAGATTGGATAATTCCTTGATTGCTTTTTCTCCAGATTCTTTATCTTTAAATTCAGCAATATAGACAAGTTTATCCTCTTTTTTGGGACTTTCTGGGTCTTTACTTGCAGACGAGTCCGCTTTATCTCCTTGGGATTGATTGGAATTTTCTTCTTTGATTTTTTCTTCTTCATTGCTAGTGTTATTGTCTATCACAGATTCTTTACTAACAGCTTCTTTTTTCTCAATAATTGTTGTTTTCTTCTCTTCAGTATCCTTTGAGGTTTCTATAACATTACGAATATCTTCAAGTTTTTCTTTGTTTTCGTTTTGTTTACCTACTACTACTGTTTCTTTATCAGGTATTTTTAAAGAATCTTCAGAACTAGGTGTATCTGCTAGGATTACCTCGTTAGGGACATATGCTGCTAAAATAACTGCAGCTGTGGTTAATGACAATACTGTACTTTTTTTCATTTTAATTCCTTACATATTTATTTAACTTCCAATAGATAGTAAACTTTAACTTTGCTAGCCTTTGTTATAAAAAGTTTTACTAAGTATTATCTAGGAAATAGAGTAGTACATTTATATATAATTGTTAGCTCTCTGAAAAATAGTATATCAATTAAAAAAATTTAAGTCAAGAAAAATTAAGGTGTATTAATTTTATTTTTAATATGTATTAAAAAAGATATAAAAATTTCGTACTTAACTGAGATACATTATAAGCACATTCACACCATCAAAAATAGTAGCAATCAACTTAAAGCACTAGCAACATCACAAAGTCAAACATCATTGATGAAATATCAGCGCTATTAAACAATATAAATAACCGCTAAGAATAAGACTTAACGGTTATCTTCTACATATCTATTTTTTCAAATCCTCAGTCGTTTATCTACCTATAACCTAGGCTTTACGAGTGCCCTGCTCTGCCAACTGATACTCAATGAAAATCAAAAAGCAAACTAGGAAGCTAGCCGCAGTCTGCTCAAAACACTGTTTTGAGGTTGTAGATAAGACTGACGAAGTCAGCTCAAAGCACTGCTTTGAGGTTGTGGATAGAACTGACGAAGTCAGTCACATATATACGGCAAGGCGAAGCTGACGTGGTTTGAAGAGATTTTCGAAGAGTATAAGCTAAATCGGCGATTACACTTACAGTATAGCACTCTGAGGATGGATGTCAAGGAATTTTCATTCCTATTAGAAAAAGCCTGTCCTGAGACAAGGCTTTGAGTTTCTTCCTCTTAGGATCCTGCACTTTCGTAGGCATCCAAGCCCCTATCCCAAAGTTTAAGGGAAATGACAAAGAAAACCAGAGAAATCAATATCAAACCTCCGATGTTAAAGATTACATCCTTGTCCTGCAAGAAATAGCTAGCAGGATAGTAGGCCGTAAAGGCAAATGGCACGATAAAGCTAATCAACCAACGAAGAGCTGAATTATAAATTGAAATGGGATACTTGGCAAAATCATTAAACATATAGAAAATGTAAATCATGGCGCCTGACTGCTTGGTCCAAAAAGCGATACTAGCTGTCGCGATTTTTAAGGAAGTATAAATCAAGGTCGCAAAAGGAATACAAACTAGGAAAAGCAGGAATTTGGGAAGCGTCCAAGCAATACTTGATACTGTTGTCGCTAGTAAAATACCACCGACCAAGAGCTCGCCCAAGGCATCAATCTGAAATGTCTCAACGAGTATATGGAAGAGCGGATTGATAGGACGAGTCAGATACTTGTCAAACTCCCCTTTTCGGACTAGGCGTTGCCCTAGCGCCCAGAGATTGTCAAAAAAGAGATGATCCAATCCCTTGGGAATCAAAGAAAATCCATAGATAAAGGCGATTTCTTGAAAAGTCCAACCTTCTAGGGATGGAATATGTTGAAAAATGACATTGAGAAATAAGAGGTTCAAGCCTTGAGTTAGAAAAACTCCCAGCACACCAACCACAAAATCCACCTTGTATTCCATGATTTGTTTGATGTATTGTCTGATAAAAATCAGATGCATGCGTTGATATTTTTTCATACTAACCTCCCTGAATGGTAATGAATGACTGGACTCGTTTCCAAATCAACTGAGACAAGCCCACCATCACTAAGAGCCAGAAAAACTGCAAAGCGAGCGCCTGAAGAATCTGATTGGCATCATATTTCCCAACGATAATCATGACCGGAGTGTAAATCAAGGATGAAAAAGGCAGGAAGGACAGAATATCTGAAACAACCTTTGGAAAGAAAGCCAAGGGAATCAAACTTCCAGACATAAAGGCCACTATGGAAGTCTTAAGTAGATTGGAACCCCAAAGATTTTTAAACACAAAGGCAGAAAATCCAAAGCAGATATTAAAGAAAAAGTTAATCAGATAGGCCAGCGTTAAGCTAAAAAGATAAAGGACAGTTAATCCCAGCACTTCTACAATCCCTTGCCCAGATACGATTTTCATCAAAACAATGACACTTAAAAATGGAAGGCCAACAGAGATAAAAATCAACCACTTGGAGCCAAGCTCTGTAAAAAGGTAAGATGCCGCAAAATGCACTGGTCTCAACAAGCGCATGATAATGGAGCCATCCTTGACCTCCTCCCCAATCATAAAGGAGCTATCAGATCTGGTCAAAAGATTGGTCACAAAACTCATAATGATGTAGAGGGTGATATCTGCCATACTAAAGCCCTGAATCAAGGACTCTTGCGAAGAATCAAAGACAGCCTTCCAGAGATAAAAGGCCACAAAAGCACCCATGACATCGCCGATCCGATAAAGAATAAAGTTGACTCGATAGGTAATCAACTCCTGAACGCCTGCATTGATAAAGGGTTTATAACGTCTCCACAATTTGACCATCTTAGAGCTCCTTTCGATAGAAGCGGCGGATAATATCTTCAATATCCGTATCCATCATCTTCAAATCTCGGACCTCAAAATCAGACAGGGTTTGCTTGATAATGTCAGCTGACTGGTAGCGGGAACTATCGAATTCAATGTTGAGACTATTCCCTTGTCTATCAATTGTCATATCCGAAAAGCCTTCATAGTGAGAAAGGAGATGACTTTGACCTGGTAGCAGTTCAAAAGAAAGAGTCTTCATCTTTCCAAAGGTTTCCTTGAGTTGGCTCACCGTTCCATCAAAAATCTCCTGCCCCTTATCAATCATAAAGATCCGATTACAGAGCTGCTCAATATCACTCAGATCGTGAGTCGTCAAAAGAATGGTTGTTTCTTCTTCCTGATTGATTTGGGTAATGGCCCGACGAATGTTATCCTTGACCGAAACATCCAAACCAATGGTCGGCTCATCTAAAAAGAGAACCTTGGGATTGTGAAGCAAGGAAGCTGCAATGTCCGCCCGCATGCGCTGCCCTAGTGAAAGAGTCCGCACGGGATCCTTGATAAAGTCCTTCAAATCCAAGACTTCATTTAAAAAATCCATGCGCTTGTGGAAGAGCGAATCCGGCACATCGTAAATCTCTTTTAACACCGTGTAGGTCTCTTGCAGAGCCAAATCCCACCATAGCTGGGTACGTTGTCCAAAGACAACTCCAATATCCTTGACATAATCTTGGCGATTGTCCTGGGGAATCTTGCCATTAATCCGACAAAAACCAGATGTCGGTTTTAAAATCCCTGTCAGCATTTTAATGGTTGTCGACTTCCCAGCACCATTTGCCCCGATAAATCCTAAAATCTGCCCTCTTGGAACCTCAAAGGTTAAATCCTTGACCGCTTCAAAGGTCTGCTTTTCAGGATGAATAAAGGAGCGCAAAGCTCCCTTTAACCCTGGTTCCTTGACTGTCTTCACAAAATTTTTCTGAAGATGTTCCACTTCTATCATTGCCATATCTATCTCCCTTTAGTAAGAAACAACATTGTGTTTTTGACTACAAACATTCTAAATCCTTACTTTCTACACCTTCTACATTTTATTACTACAGAAGGTTTTATACCAACCTATTATAATCCAATAAGAAATGGAATGCAAGCGTTTGCCTAAAGTTTATGAAATTGAAATTTTTTCTCTTAAAGTGGTATTTTTATACTCAATGAAAATCAAAGAGCAAACTAGGAAGCTAGATGCAGGTAGCTCAAAGCACAGCTTTGAGGTTGCAGATAAAGCTGACGTGGTTTGAAGAGATTTTCGAAGAGTATTAGTCCAAAATTCTGGTTTAATAGTTTCCTTAAAACACCAAAAAACCCACCCAATGGGCAGGTTCTTTCTGTATTATTCAGCTAGATTAAGCTTTACCTTCTGAACCGAATACGTCGATACGTTCTTCAACTGATGCTTGGATAGCTTTTACACCGTCAGCCAAGAATTTACGTGGGTCGAAGAGTTTTTTCTTGTCGTATTCTGCTTCGTTTGCTTCGTAGTCACGAGCAAATTTACGAGTTGCGTTAGCGAATGCGATTTGGCATTCAGTGTTAACGTTAACTTTCGCAACACCAAGTTTGATAGCTGCTTGGATTTGCTCATCAGGAATACCTGATCCACCGTGCAATACGATTGGGAATCCTGGAACAGCTTCAGTCAATTTTTGCAAGTGATCAAGGTGAAGACCTTTCCAGTTTGCTGGGTAAGGACCGTGGATGTTACCGATACCAGCTGCCAAGAAGTCGATACCAGTTTCAACCATTGCTTTAGCGTCTTCGATTGGAGCCAATTCACCATCACCGATGATTCCGTCTTCTTCACCACCGATAGTACCAACTTCAGCTTCCACTGATACACCATTTGCATGAGCAAATTCTACAACTTTACGAGCTTTTTCAAGGTTTTCTTCAACTGGAAGGTGTGAACCATCAAACATAACTGAAGTATAACCAACTCGGATACACTCAAGTGCATCTTCGTAGTGACCGTGGTCAAGGTGGATAGCTACTGGTACAGTGATACCCATTGATTCAACAAGGTTAGCGATCAAGTTGCGAGCAACTTTGTAACCACCCATGTATTTAGCAGCACCCATTGAAGTTTGAATCAAAACTGGAGCTTTTTTAGCTTCTGCTGCACGCAAGATAGCTTGAGTCCACTCAAGGTTGTTTGTGTTAAATCCACCAACTGCATAACCGTTGTCACGAGCTGCTTGGACAAATTTTTCTGCTGAAACGATTGCCATTTTATCAGGCCTCCTGTATATTTTTATGGGTCATCCCATTTACATTGTTCATTTTATCACTTTTTGACAAAAAAATCTAGTTTTTCCCGCAGTTTCGATTGAATTTCTTCTAGCTTCCTCTATGTAAACCCTTTCTCTCCCTAGTCTTGGGCGACTTTTGGAAAAGCTATGAAGAAGGTCAAACGATTCTCCTTCATCTCAAAACGATAAGGTAATTTTTCATGTTCTAATAGACTCTTGACCACAAAGAGCCCCATCCCAGAACCCTTGGCCTTGCGACTAGCATTGTCAGAAAAAGACTGGGCTAGTTTTTCTTGTTCTTCTGGACTGCAGCTATTTTCTATAAAAAGTTCCCCTTCTCTCTCTCCAATACGAACCAAACTACCTGGAGCAGAATGCTTGATGGCATTGCTGATGAGGTTAGAAAGAATCAACTTCATGACTGATGGATTTAGATAGGCCTGATGATGGTTCAAACCATTTTCAATTTGAAGTTCTCTCTCCTTTGCTAGCAAAGAATAATCTTGAACTAGACTTTGCGTCATCTGGAGGAGATCTATTATTTCCCTATCATCTCGCAATTCCTGCACAGAAGAGAGAGAAAGTATCTGGAGAACGTGGTGATTGAGCTCATCCACAATCCCCAAGGCAACTCCCAGATAGTGGTCTCTATCCTTATAGCGGCCGATATTCTCTTTCATGTTTTCAATCAGAATTTTCAAACTAGCCAGAGGTGTTTTCAGTTCATGAGAGGCACCACGTAAGAACTCAACCTTCATCTTTTCCAGCTGGAGAATGGCTTCATTCTTGTCATGCAAGTCCGCAATCACAGTCAAAAGATGCTGGTAGAGGCTATTAATTTGTTCCTTGAGATCCCCAATCTCATCCTTAGAATCCACGCGCAATCGCACTTGGGCATCCAAATCCATCATCCGACGGGTCACCCGCTTGATTTCCAAAATCGGAGCAACAATAGTCCGAGCATAGATATAGGCTACCAAAAGAGAAATTAGAAAGGATGCCAGCAAGGTATAGGGGAGAAACTGGAGACTGATCTGCTCTGCCTCCTTTTGCAAATCCATAGACGCTAAAAACTGGAGAGTCATGGTACCACCGTCCTGCGTTTTCACCTCACGCTCCTCAATAAAGAGGGAGGTGGTTTGGCGGTCTGTGTCTAGAGGAAGGCTGTCCTTGATTTCTAACTTGTCCTCGGTCATCTCGCCCTTAACGGCTCCCTTGATATCACTAGTCTGAGAATACAAGTCTAACACTTGCTCGATATTCTGCCTATCTCTCCCTTCTAGGGAATGGGCAATAGCTGTTGCCTTCTGACCAATGGTTTCCTGACGATGACTCAGATATGTCGAAGGAAAAAGAAAATAAATAGCCAAATGAAGGCAGATAACCAGAACACTAAAAATCGAGAAGGTATAGATAAATATCTTTGTAAATAAACCTGTTCGTTTCATTTTCGCTCCAATTTATAACCAACATTGCGCACAGTGAGGATGCAGTCCAAGTCTAGCTTTTTCCGCAGTTCCTTGATATAAACATCAATGACACGGTCAAAGGGAACCTCATCTGTCGCCTTCCAGACGGCATCGATTATCTGAGACCGAGTCAAGGCCCGTCCTTCATTTTTCACCAGATAGTCCAGAATTTCCAACTCTTTGGCATTAACAGCTACTTCCTCACCTGCTAGGTTGGCACTGTAGCTCTCAAAGTCCACCTTGGCTTCCTTATAAGAGAAGATTCGTCCTGTATCGTAATAGCGCTTGAAAATCGCGTCCACCCTCACTTTTAAGAGGGAGAGGGAGAAAGGTTTTTCCAGATAACCATCTGCCAGAGAGGCAAAGGCACTCATCTTGTATTCTTCATCCTGAAAGGCGGTCAGCATCAAGACAGGGACTTGGCTGGTTTTACGAATCTCCGCTAGGACTTCTAGGCCATTGAGCTTGGGCATCTGGATATCCAGTAAAACCAAGGCTACTTCATAGCTGGAAAATTTTTCTAAGGCTTCTTGACCGTCTGCCGCCTCAATGGTTTCATAACCGCAATCCGTCAAATAGTCACTGACTCCCTCACGGATCATCTCTTCATCTTCTACAATTAAAATTTTCATACTTTAACTGCTCTCTTTTTTATTTTTCTTAGAATAAATACCTACTCTATTTATTATAATCTCTTATTGGCCTTTTGTCTTTAAGAAACTTGCTACTAGATAAAACAAAGAGAGCCTATCGCTCTCTCTGCTCACATTTCACTCCCTATGGAATGAAAATTATTTAGCTGCTTTTGAAAATGTTACAACGTAGTTATAATCTTTCCCATTAGCTTGATAGACATAGTCCTCTTTGAAAGTATAGCCGCGTTTGCTCAACTCTTCTTTCTTAGCATCAACTTGGCTCTTGACTGCTGCTTTCACCTGTTCAGTTGATAAACCTTCCGCGATTTCAAGAGAAGTTCCATTGATATCTCCTAAGAAACCTGCAATATCTTTCATTTTATCAAAGTTATAAAATACATTTACTTTGACCTTTTGAGGAGCTGGCTGTTCTAGACTTCTACGATTTCTGCTAGCGCGCGGTTGAACTGCTGGAGCCATTCTGAAACCTGAAGTTCCTGTAGCCTCCTTAGTGAATGTGACAACGTAGTTATAATCTTTTCCATTATTTTTAGAGAGATAGTCTTCTTTAACAGTATAACCACGTTTACGTAATTCCTCTTTCTTGGCATCAACTTGGTTCTTGACTGCTGCTTTTACTTGATCATCTGTTGAACCTTCCGCGATTTCAAGAGGAGTTCCATTGATATCTCCCAGAAAACCTGCAATATCTTTCATTTTATCAAAGTTATAAAATACATTTACTTTGACCTTTTGAGGAGCTGGCTGTTCTAGACTTCTACGATTTCTGCTAGCGCGTGGTTGAACTGCTGGAGCCATTCTGAAACCTGAAGTTCCTGTAGCCTCCTTAGTGAATGTGACAACGTAGTTATAATTTTTCACAGTAGTATCTTGTTCAAAAATAATGTCATTTTTCACATAATACCCTCTAGCAGCTAGGTCTTTTATCTTGGCTTGAATTTTTTCTTTTACTAATTCTTTTGCCTGTGCTTCACTCGTTCCAGCAGGAATTGTAACAGTGTTATCTTCTCCTGGGTCAGATAGGAAACCATGAATATCTGGCATTCCAGCGAAGTTATAGCTAATATTTACAGTTCCATCTGGTTCTGATGTTGAACGTGCTACTCTTCTTGCTCTTGCTTGAACTGATGGAGCATTTCTAAAACTTGAAGTCCCTGATGATGTTGTTTCTGGTTGTGGTTGTGCTGTTGGTGCTGATGAGTTATCTGTCCCTTCTGCTGAGGCTGGTTGCGTTGCTCCTGAAGGTGCTTCTCCTGAACCATGTCCTATTGCTGTGCTTCCATTGTCAATAATAGTACCTTCATTACGACCATTTGTTAAATTATCTTTATTGTAGTTTGGTGCTGGTAATTCTTCACCTGGAACATCAATTTCATCAATTTTACTTTGATACTCATCCGCAACAGCTACAGCAGCATCGTGATCTTTAGCATTATTTATTGCCGCTAATGCTTCTTCTTTTAATTCATTTAATTTTTCTTTTAATTTTGTTTTTTCTGCTTCATCTTTAACTTTTTCAATTTCACTATGTTTTGAAGCTGCAATTTTTTCAATAACATCTTTTCCATCTTTTTTTGCTTCCTCAAGTTTTTCATCTTTAGGTGCTACTTCTTCAGACGGAGTATCCTCTTTAGGTGCCGGAGCCGAATTTGGTGTTTCATCCTTTGAATCTACTGGATTTGATGTATCTCCAGTTTGATTAGTTGGTAGTTTATCCTCTTTGGGTATTGTTGCTTCTGGTTTTGAAGCTGGAGTTTCAGGTTGTTTTGTAGTCCCTGTGTTTGAAGTAGTACCATCTGTTACCGGACTTGATGTTGCTACATTACCTGAATCATTTGTAGCTTCCGCAGATGGAGTATTAGAAGGTTCTGACTTTGTTTCAGATTTACCTGATTCTCCAGCTGGCTGTGCAGTGGAATTGGTATCGCCTGATGTGACCGGTGCTTCTTCGCTTGGGGTTACCGGTGCCGGTGTCGCTGGTTCTTCCGCTTTCGGCGCAGGTGTCGTTGGTTCCTCTGATTTTGGTGCGAATGCTACTGGCTCCTCTGATTTTGGCGCTGGAGACACTGGTGCCTCTGATTTTGGCGCTGGAGATACTGATTCCTCCACCTTTGGCGCTGGTGTCGCTGGTTCTTCCACTTTCGGCGCTGGTGTCGTTGGTTCCTCTGCTTTCGGTGCTGGTGTCGTTGGTTCCTCTGATTTTGGTGCTGATGCCTCTGGTTCTTCCACTTTCGGTGCTGGTGTTGCTGGTTCTTCCACTTTTGATGTCGGCGCTAATTGCTCGTCTGCTTTTGGTGCTGATGCCGCTGGCTCATCTGCTTTTGGCGCTGGAGACACTGGCTCATCTGCTTTTGGTGCTGGTGCCACTGACTCGTCTGCTTTCGGTGCTGGTGTCGATGGCTCTTCCACTTTTGGCGCTGGTGTCGATGGAGTCTCTTCTTTCGGTGCCGGTGTCACTGGCTCTTCCGCTTTTGGTGCTGGTGTCGATGGAGTCTCTTCTTTCGGTGCTGGTGTCGATGGAGTCTCTTCTTTCGGTGCTGGTGTCGATGGAGTCTCTTCTTTCGGTGCTGGTGTCGATGGCTCTTCCACTTTTGGCGCTGGTGTCGATGGAGTCTCTTCTTTCGGTGCCGGTGTCACTGGCTCTTCCACTTTTGGCGCAACTGAGACTGAGGTTTCTGATTTCGGTGCTGATACTGCTGGTGTTTCCACAACTACTGGTGTCGTTTGTTTAACAGTAGTAGTTTGCTCTCCAGTTACAGTATCTGTCTTTGTTTCAACTTCATAACTTTGACGGCTACCAGAATTATCAATCGACACTTGCTGTCTTTTTACTTCTGTATTTCCATCTTTTAGAAAAGCCTCTTCGCTAAAATACAATTGATTATTAGCAAAAATCAAATCTCTATTTGCAATACGATTTATCTCAACCAAACTATCAACAGATAGCCCTGTTGCTCCACTAATAGCACTCAGTGTATCTCCCCACTTGATTGTGTAGTGTGATAAATTGTCTATATTTTGAATATCAGCTTTTACTTCTGCAACTGTTCTGGCTACCCAAACACCATCTTGTTCACTGGCTGACACAGTTGGAGCTAAAAAGCCCAGACCTAGCAAAATGACACCTGTCGCAACAATTGCACCAGTTCTCAATTTTCTAAAGCCACGTAGGGACAAGCTTCCTCTAACATTTGTTTGTCTCATAATGTTTATTTTTCCTCACTATTCTATATTTTCCAAAGTAGACCCTACCTAGGTCTACTAGCCTATGTTTGCGATATGGGTAGGCTTCTACAGATTTATCTATCTATTTTCAAGATAAGATTTCTATAGATTTTTATGCACAATTCCATATATAAGTTACGAAACCCCTTTCTAATAAATTCCATAGCTTTAGTATATCATATTTAAACAATAAAGTACAAAGAAAGCAACTGAAAGCAATGATTTTCACCACTGCTTTCGGTTCTATTTTGAATTGTTAAATAGCCATTCTCTATCCACCGTTCTTGAATAGAAAAACAAGATGCTGTCTCTATTTCCAGACTAATTTTTTCAAACTTATTCGCTATCCAGCAAGAGCTCTTTTGGTTGTTTTCTGAGGAGATTGCTTGATGCAAGCGCCATAACGAGAACCACTAGAACCAAGGCAAGGACGAAGACGATGATAAAGTCTGATGTCTGAATAGAAATATCTAGGCTCGATAAAGTCTTACTAAAGCCATCCACTTCTGCACCGCCACCAAGGTTAGAGGCTTGAGCTGCCTTGCTGGCTTGCTTAGCAACACCTGAAGTAACATTGGCAAGAACGGTGTTTCCGATTGCACGGGCAGTGTAGTTGGCTAGGAAATAGGATGCAACAAGAGCAGGGATGGCAATCAAGATGGATTCAGTGATGAATTGACCCAAGATACTTGCCTGCTTGAGACCAATAGAGAGGAGAATACCCACTTCCTTGCGACGGGCATTGATCCAAAGGCTGAGCAAGAGGGCAAGGAGAAGAACGGAGAAACTCAAGCTACCCCAGAAGAGGAGGTTGGCCATCTTGTACATACCAGAGATGGATTGCTCAAGAGCTGGGTAGTTAGAAGAACTCTTAACGAGTGTATAGCTCTTCCAGTTGATACCACTGATGCCATTCAATTCTTTCATGGCATCATCCAAGTTCTTGTCCGCTGTTACAAAGAAGGTTGCGTCTCCATAAATAGCTGTGTCTTCTGTGTATCCATAAAGTTTTGCAGCCGTATGGATGTCTGTGATAGCTGTGTTTTCGTATAGTTCTTGGGAGTAGGTTACTGCCGACTTATTGTGACCATCAAAGAGTCCCTTAATTGTCACTTCAACTGTTTCCTTGGCTCCTTTTTCATTGTCTGCATCGTAGATATTGGAGTCTAGTTTAACCTTATCCCCGACTTTCCAGCCGTGTTTGGCTGCCAAGTCCTTGTGCAGGAGGATCTTGTCCTTGTCATCATTCGTTAGATGCTCTCCTTCGACCAGCTTATAAGAACCTGAGACAAACTTGTCTTCTTTTGAGGAGTCATTGACACCTGTAATCATCAAGCTACTTCCAAAATGTTTGGCACGGTCAGGTGTCAGATTTTTCTTGGTATCTGGCGTTTCGATGAGTTCATAGCCAGTCAAATCTCCGATAGCGTTGATGCGTTTCACATAAGACTCAATAGCCTTGTTTTCGGTGATTTTTTTGATATCCTCACCCTTGATATTCCCAGCACCACGTGGCGTTCCTTGATTAACGCGACGATTGATTTGCATGGAGAAACTGTTGGTAATATTTTTAAAGGTCTCCTGAGAAGCCTTGGCAGTAGCTCCCTTGATCGACAAGCCGACCAAACTCAAGCTCGCCATGAGGAGAATAATCAGGAAGATGACAATCGATTTGAAAAACTTCCTTGTAACATAGGCAAATGCGTTGTGTAACATAGGTTCCCTTTCTAGATTTTGTTCTATTTTATAGTTCTAATACTCAATGAAAATCAAAAAGCAAACTAGGAAGCTAGCCGTAAGCTGTACTTGAGTACGGTAAGGCGACGATGACGTGGTTTGAATTTGATTTTCGAAGAGTATAATTGAAAAAGCTCATATTATTTCGTAGTATTGCGAGTTTCAGTCAGTTTCTTGTCCTTCAACTCAAGTGTAATATCTGATGCTTGTGCCACTTCTTTGCTGTGAGTTACGACGATGACACATTTACCTGTTTTCTCGGCAAGTGATTTGAGCAGTTCGACAATATCTCCAGCAGTTTTAGGGTCCAGATTTCCCGTTGGCTCATCCGCTAGAATAACTGGAGCTTCTGATACCAAACTACGAGCAATAGCAACACGTTGTTGTTGACCACCTGATAACTGGAGAACATTCCGCTTGATCTGACTTTCATCCAAACCAAGCTCAAGAAGTGTATCCTTGCTTGCCTTTTTGTTGACCAAGCGGATATTTTCCAGTGGAGAAAGATAATCTATCAAGTTATAATTTTGAAAGACCAGGGAAATATGGTGCATGCGATGGTAAGAATAGCCCTTCTTACGAATGTCCTCTCCTTGGAAAAGGATAGAACCTTCAACAGGACTATCTAGACCAGCCAGTAGGGACAAGAGAGTGGATTTTCCTGCTCCTGACTCCCCAATAATACTGTAAAATTTCCCGGGTTCAAAATTATAATTGATCTGATATAAAACTGCCTCAGCAGTGTTCTTATAACGGTAGGTAACATCTTGTAATTGTAATAAAGTCATAATTTCTCCTTCTTAACTAATAGATGATAAAATTTCTTTAGGCGATTTTCTAAATAAGAATAGGAAACAAAGGGCTACAGATAAGCAACTAAGCAGAACTAGGAAAACATAGGATTCTGCAAAGGATAGGATGCTGGTTGATAGACTGCTTGCTTTGGCTAGTGTATCTTGTAAGCTTGCCTGATCTCCACTTGCTAGTAGAGTTTGGAGTAGGTAAAATGTGATGGCGTTTCCTGCAACAAATGCTGGAAGCAAAGCACCAATAGATACCAAAACTACCTCTAAACAGAATTGTAGGAAGATCGAGCTCTTGCCTTTTCCAAGTGCAAGTAAAATTCCCACTTCGTAGACCCTTTCTCTCAACCAGAGAGATAAGACCAGAATTAAGGCTCCGGCTCCTGCTATCAACATTCCATAAAGGAAAATGGTCAGAAAGGTTTGGAAAGTTGCAACCGAGTCTTTGATTTGTTCAAAAGCCTTGTTTTCCTTTTCGACTTGATAGCCTTGATTTTCCAAGGCCAAGTTTTCCACCTGCTTCATGAGTCCGTCCATTTCCTTAGGATTTTCTACATAGAAGCGCGCTGCAGTGACTTGAGGTTCACTATTTCCTAAAAGAGTTTGGCTACTTTCATAGTCTGTAAAGACTTGGTTTTCACTGAAGTCAGAAGACAAACCTGTAAATTTCTCTTGTTTTTTACCAGAAAAGATGCCGACAATTTCAAACTCAACTGTCTGTCCTTTTCCAGATTCTGACTGTCCAGCATCCAAGCGAATCTTGTCATGAAGCGAAAGACCGTTCTTCTTAGCCAACTCTTCGTGGATCAAGATTTTCTTGAAATCTCCTTTTTGAAGGTGTCGCCCTTCTTTTAAGTTGAAAGCCGAGCTGGTAAAGGTCACATCCTTAGATGAATCCTCAAGAGCCGTTATGCTAACCAAGTTTTTGTCTGCAGCGGACAAATCATCACGCTCCACGCTCTGCTCACCACTCACCGCTTCCTTGTCTTTCAGTTTTGCGACCGTCTCGAGTTCAGGAGAGACATTTTCCAGTCCCTTAATCTTGCTTACAGATGCTAGGTCTGACAACTTGAAGGTCTGCCCATTTTCTATCTTCTTAATAGAAAAAGATGTGTTGAGTGATTTGTAAAGATTGGTTTCAACTGTTTTGTTGGACTTCATCAGAGTCAAACAGGCTGAAATTCCGGCCAATAGGACCAACAAAATCAGAAATAAAATAAAACTTCTCAGTCGTTTTCTGCTGACATAGGCCCAAGCTCTTTGGATTGGATTCATTTGTCACCTCCATATTTGTAAGACTATTATAAAATCCAAATATGAAATGTCTATGAAATACAAAAAAAGAGCAAAATTTTTTTGCTCTACTTGAATTATATGAAAACAAAAGAGTCTGGGACAATAGTCTCTTGTCTTCAA
>NZ_JAPVZK010000019.1:0-39462 GCF_041432345.1 Streptococcus sp. 27098_8_103 | reverse complement strand
CTTTCCTATCGTTGAAAAGCGCATTCATTACTTGAAAAAAGTCGCTCATTTATGTTATAATAGACTGTATTTAAAAAATTTTAAGGAGAAATGACAGAATGTCTGTATCATTTGAAAACAAAGAAACAAACCGTGGTGTCTTGACTTTCACTATCTCTCAAGACCAAATCAAACCAGAATTGGACCGTGTCTTCAACTCAGTGAAGAAATCTCTTAATGTTCCAGGTTTCCGTAAAGGTCACCTTCCACGTCCTATCTTCGACAAAAAATTTGGTGAAGAGTCACTTTACCAAGACGTTATGAACGCTCTTTTGCCAAACGCTTATGAAGCAGCTGTAAAAGAAGCTGGTCTTGAAGTGGTTGCTCAACCAAAAATTGACGTAACTTCAATGGAAAAAGGACAAGACTGGGTTATCACTGCTGAAGTTGTTACAAAACCTGAAGTAAAATTGGGTGACTACAAAAACCTTGAAGTATCAGTAGATGTAGAAAAAGAAGTAACTGACGCTGATGTTGAAGAGCGTATCGAACGCGAACGCAACAACTTGGCTGAATTGGTTATCAAGGAAGCTGCTGCTGAAAACGGGGACACTGTTGTCATCGACTTCGTTGGTTCTATCGACGGTGTTGAATTTGACGGTGGAAAAGGTGAAAACTTCTCACTTGGACTTGGTTCAGGTCAATTCATCCCTGGTTTCGAAGACCAATTGGTAGGTCACTCAGCTGGTGAAACTGTTGATGTAGTTGTAACATTCCCAGAAGACTACCAAGCAGAAGATCTTGCAGGTAAAGAAGCTAAATTCGTGACAACTATCCACGAAGTAAAAGCTAAAGAAGTTCCAGCTCTTGACGATGAACTTGCAAAAGACATCGACGAAGAAGTTGAAACACTTGCTGAATTGAAAGAAAAATACCGCAAAGAGTTAGCTGAAGCTAAAGAAGAAGCATACAAAGATGCAGTTGAAGGTGCAGCAATTGATAAAGCTGTAGAAAACGCTGAAATCGTAGAACTTCCAGAAGAAATGATTCACGAAGAAGTTCACCGTTCAGTAAATGAATTCCTTGGAAACTTGCAACGTCAAGGTATCAACCCTGACATGTACTTCCAAATCACTGGAACTACTCAAGAAGACCTTCACAATCAATACCAAGCAGAAGCTGAGTCACGTACTAAGACTAACCTTGTTATTGAAGCAGTTGCCAAAGCTGAAGGATTTGATGCTTCAGAAGAAGAAATCCAAAAAGAAGTTGAGCAATTGGCAGCAGATTACAACATGGAAGTTGCACAAGTACAAAGCTTGCTTTCAGCTGATATGTTGAAACATGATATCACAATCAAAAAAGCTGTTGAGTTGATCACAAGCACAGCAACAGTTAAATAATCTTAATAGATAAAAATCCCACCTGCTTAGGTGGGATTTCTTATGCGCTATTTTCCGAAAATCTCTTCAAACCACGTCAGCGTCGTCTTAGCGTACTCAAGTACAGCTTGCGGCTAGCTTCCTAGTTTGCTCTTTGATTTTCATTGAGTATTAATAAACAAAAATCCCACCTGAATTGGTGGGTTTTCTTGTGCACTATTTTCCAAAAATCTCTTTGAGGTCTGCGTCAGTAATCCCAATCATGGCGGGGATGCTGTCCCAGTTTTCTTCTGTCAGGATGTAGGATTGTTCATAGTTACTTGATGTGGCAGTTTCAGAGACCGCTGGTTGCTTTTCTTCAACATTCTCCAATAAATCACTGAAGCGTTCAATCAGATAGGTTTTTCGGGCAGTTCCGATATGTTGGGTAGCATAGTCGAAGGCCTGTAACTCGCCTAGTAAGATAAGTTTGCTTTTGGCGCGTGTAATGGCTGTATAGATGAGATTGCGCTCCAGCATACGCCTACTAGCACTAGTAATAGGTAGGATGACAACAGGGAACTCACTTCCCTGTGATTTATGGATACTCATGGCATAGGCCAAGCGAATCTTGTACCATTCGTTACGTGGGTAAGAGACCTCATTGCCATCAAAATCAATGACAATCTCGTCTTGTTTCGATTCGGTATATTTACCAGGAATCAGGTCTGTGATGGCTCCTAAATCACCATTAAAGACATTGATTTCAGCATCGTTGACCAAATGAATGACCTTGTCCCCCTTACGATAATGGCACTGGGGAGCTTCAAAACTGAGTTGATCTTTTTGTGGTGGATTGAGGAGGTCTTGCATGAGCTGGTTGATGGCATCAATCCCTGCCGTCCCTCGGTACATGGGAGCCAGCACTTGAATATCACGTGCAGGAATATCACTTCTGAGGGCAGCGCCTAAGATCTTTTCAATGGTAGCAGGGATATGGGCACTAGCAATTTCAAAGTAGGAACGGTCTGCTTTTTTCTGGGTGAAATCAGCTGGCAGGATACCCTGTCGAATCTGACTAGCTAGAGTGACGATGGTTGATTCTTCGCTTTGTCGATAAATTTTTTCCAAGCGAGTCTGAGGAATCAAGGGAATATGAAGCAGATCCGCTAGAACCTGTCCAGGACTGACAGACGGCAACTGGTCGCTGTCACCCACGATGAGGATCTTGCTGTTAGAAGAGATGTTGGAGAAGAGTTGGTTGGCCAGCCAAGTATCCACCATAGAAAATTCATCCACGATAATAAAGTCGGCATCCAGATAATCTTCCAGATGACTGGTGTCATCGTCACCTGTCATTCCTAAATGACGGTGTATGGTCGCGCTAGGCAAGCCTGTCAATTCATTCATGCGGCGAGCTGCTCGTCCAGTTGGAGCGGCAAGAAGAATAGGTAGGTTGCTTTTTTTCCTGAGGTCAAGTCCTTCTAAAAGGGCATAAACAGCGATGATACCATTGATAACCGTTGTCTTACCAGTACCAGGTCCACCTGTTAGGATAAAGACCTTGTTCTGGATAGCATCACAGATAGCTTGTTTTTGAATGCTATCATACTCAATCCCCAGCTCTTCCTCGACAGTAGCGATATGTTTTTGAATGGTTTCTAAATCCTGGCTCTTCTGTTTTCCTTTTTCAAGGATACGAACCAAGTGACTGCGGATGCCTTCCTCAGCGAAAAAGAGGCTGTTGTCAAAAATTTTGGTATCAATCTGCTGGACCTTGTCTTCTTCAATCAGGTAGGAGAGTTCTTGGGCCACTTGGCTGGGATCCAGTTCCACGGGGCGGGAAGATTCAAGGAGAGTAAGGGTTTGTTCTAGCAAATCCCGAGCTTCAACATAGGTGTCCCCTGTTTCCATACAGGCCTGAAAAAGACTGTGAACTAGCCCGGCGCGGAAGCGTTCAGGAGCCTGACTTTCGATTCCTAGTTCTTCTGCTAATTGGTCAGCAATGGTAAAGCCCAAACCCTTGATATCCTCAACCAACTGGTAGGGATAATTTTCAACCACATCAAGGGTTTCTTCCTTGTAAAAGTCTTGAATCTGAAAGGCTAGTTTGTTGGGAATGCCGTAGTTGGCTAGTTTGGCCAAAACCATCTCGGTTCCGTAGTTGAGACGGAGGGTGGAGACGAAAGCCTCGCGATTTTTGGCAGAGAGTCCTGCGATACCTTCTAACTTTTCTGGGTGTTGCAAAATTTCGTCAATGGTATTGTCGCCATAGGTATCCACAATTTTCTGAGCTGTCTTGAGACCAATCCCCTTGAAATGGCTACTTGAAAAGTACTTGACCAAGCCCTTACTAGTTGGTTTTGTGCGTTCATACCGGCTGATTTGCAGTTGCTCCCCATACTTGGAGTGCTGGACAATTTGCCCCCAAAAAGTATAGTCTTCTCCCTCAATTACATCAGCCATGGTTCCTGTGACAATGATTTCAAAATCATCAAAATCCTCTGCGTCCGTATCTTCGATTTCTAGGAGAAGGATGCGATAAAAATTGCTGGGATTTTCAAAAATAATCCGTTCAATGGTTCCTGAAAAATAAACTTCCATAAAATTCCTTTGCATGAATAGGTGAGAGTTGGGGTTGTTTTTATTTTATACTCAATGAAAATCAAAGAGCAAACTAGGAAGCTAGCCACAGGTTGCTCAAAACAGTGTTTTGAGGTTGCAGATGGAAGCTGACGTGGTTTGAAGAGATTTTCGAAGAGTAGTAGTCAATAAACAATCACTTCTCACGATAGAAGAAGAGGCTGAGATTGCTGTTTCTCGGCCTCTTCGATTTCTTAAAATGTTCCGATACGGGTGATTGGCCAGAAGCGGAATTTAGCTTCCCCTGTGATATCTTTTGCTTTAAAGGTACCTACATGACGGCTGTCGCTAGAAACCAAGCGGTCATCTCCGAGGAGAAGGTATTCTCCTTCTGGGACAGTAAAGCTAAAGTTGGTATTGTAATTGACATCAACTGTGAAGGCTTGGGCTTTTTCAGCAATACTTCTAAAGAAAGTGCCTTTATTTCCTTCAAATCCCTTGCCTGAGTAGGTGCTTTGGAGTTTGTCATCCTTGAAACGTTTGATGTAGTCAGCTAGGTAAGGTTCATCTGTCTCTTTGTCATTGATGTAAAGTTTATCATTTTCGTAACGGATGGTATCGCCAGGCATTCCGATTACACGCTTGACGATGTCCTTATTGCCATCTTCCTCGTGGGCCACCACGATATCAAAACGGTCAATAGGGAGGTGTTTGACAACAAAGAGGATTTCGCCATCCGCTAGGGTAGGGTCCATAGAATGACCTTCTACGCGGACATTACTCCAAAAAAAGATACGGCTTAAAGCTAGTAATGACAGAATCAGGAGGAATAATCCCCACTCTTTTAGGAAATGTTTAAATGAATTCATAACTTACCTTTCTAAGCGTTTTTTCGCTTTTTCAGTATTTTTAAAGTGCAGTTTGGCGCAGAAGTTGAGTCCCTGCATACCATAGGCTTGTAAAATCTGGCTAGCCACCTTATCAGAAGTTGTTCCAGCTCCACTTGGAAGTTGATAACCCAGTTCTCGTCCCAGATTTTCCAGATTTTCCAGAAAGAGATCACGCGCAATGATAGAAGAAACTGCGACAGCCAAGTATTTGCCCTCAGCCTTTTCTTCTAAGCTGATAGGATTGCTGAAACGATTGGCCTCTTGTGCCAAGTACTTGTCATAATTTTTAGCACTGGTAAAGGCGTCAATCACAATTTTCTCAGGCTGAACACCTTTTTGAAGGAGGAGATAGATAGCCTGATTATGGAGGGCTACCTTAACCGAAACAGCGTTGTAGCGGTCTCCGATGACCTCGTTGTACTTGCTTGGTGAGAGAAGCAGTGCCTGGTGCTGAATTTTTTCCTTGAGAATAGGGGCAATCTGACGGATCTTTTGGTCGGTCAGAGTTTTAGAATCTCCTACACCGAGTTTTCGCAAGAAGTCATGCTGGTCAGGTGTGACAAAGGAAGCCACAACTGCAAGCCCACCAAAGTAGGAACCATTTCCCACCTCATCTGTCCCAATTAAAGGGAAATTTTGTCCCCTGTTTTCCTCTAGAACCTGATAGCCAAAGAAACGAGCATATTTCTCAGCCCCTTCCCCTTGAAGCAAGACCTTTCCAGAAGTATAGATAGAAACGGTTGCTTGAGGTAGTTTCAAAAAGTAGCGGGCATAGGGATTCTTACTAGGAGCCAGACTGGTTTGATAGTGTTCAAGAAAAGCCTGAATCTCCTTTTCGCTTGGTGTGAGTGTTATACTTGCCATAGTTTCTATTGTACCACAAAAGCAGGCAAATTTGTAAAAACTGACAAAGTTAGCGAATTTTGGTATAATATCGTGAGGTGAATTTTATGGCAAATCTAAATCGATTCAAATTTACATTCGGGAAAAAATCATTAACCTTGACAAGCGAACATGATAACCTTTTTATGGAGGAAATCGCCAAGGTTGCGACAGAAAAATACCAAGCAATTAAAGAACAAATGCCTAGCGCAGATGATGAAACAATCGCTCTTTTGTTGGCAGTCAACTGTTTGTCAACTCAACTCAGCCGTGAGATTGAATTTGATGATAAGGAGCAAGAATTAGAAGAACTCCGTCATAAGCTGGTGACTTGCAAGCAAGAACAGAGCAAGATTGAGGATTCCTTATGATTTCACTCCTTCTTCTATTGGTCTTGGCTTGGGGATTTTATATCGGCTATCGGAGAGGCCTGCTCTTACAGGTTTATTACCTGATTTCAGCCATGGCATCGGCTTTTATGGCTGGCCAGTTTTATAAGGAGCTGGGAGAACAATTTCATTTGTTGCTCCCTTATGCAAATCCGCAGGAAGGTCAGGGAACTTTCTTTTTCCCATCGGATCAACTCTTTCAGTTGGATAAGGTCTTTTACGCGGGTATCGGCTACTTGTTGGTTTTCGGGGTTGTCTATAGCATCGGTCGTTTGCTTGGTCTCCTCTTACACTTACTTCCTAGTAAAAAACTGGGTGGTAAGTTGTTCCAAGTTTCAGCAGGTATCTTGTCCATGTTGGTGACCTTATTTGTCTTGCAAATGGCCTTGACCATCTTGGCGACCATCCCCATGGCAGTTATACAAAATCCTCTTGAAAAGAGTATCGTCGCAAAACATATCATCCAGAGCATACCAGTAACAACCAGTTGGCTCAAACAAATCTGGGTGACAAATTTAATCGGATAAAAAGGGCAGGAATTTTCCTAGCCCTTTGTTTACAGATTTGACTCGAATCTATCAGAATGTAAAAAGCTAACACACCTAGACATTCAAAGACAAGGAAATAAAGATGAACAAGAAAATATTAGAAACATTAGAGTTCAATAAGGTCAAGGCCTTGTTTGAACCCCATTTGTTGACTGAGCAGGGCTTGGAGCAATTGAGACAGCTGGCTCCGACTGCCAAAGCAGATAAAATCAAACAGGCTTTTGCTGAGATGAAGGAAATGCAGGCTCTTTTTGTTGAGCAACCGCATTTTACCATTCTAGCAACTAAGGAAATCGCAGGAGTCTGCAAGCGGTTGGAGATGGGGGCAGACCTCAATATTGAGGAGTTCCTGCTCTTGAAGCGCGTGCTTCTTTCCAGCCGAGAACTACAAAGTTTTTACGCCAATCTGGAAAATGTCAGCTTGGAAGAATTAGCCCTTTGGTTTGAGAAATTACACGATTTTCCGCAATTACAAGGAAATCTTCAGGCCTTTAATGATGCAGGTTTCATTGAAAATTTTGCCAGTGAAGAATTGGCGCGCATCCGTCGGAAAATCCATGATAGCGAAAGTCAGGTACGCGATGTTTTACAAGACTTGCTCAAGCAAAAAGCGCAGATGTTGACAGAAGCGATTGTTGCCAGCAGAAATGGTCGTCAGGTTTTACCAGTCAAAAACACCTACCGCAATAAGATTGCAGGTGTCGTTCATGATATTTCTGCTAGTGGAAATACCGTCTATATCGAACCCCGTGAGGTGGTCAAACTGAGCGAAGAAATTGCTAGTTTACGAGCAGATGAGCGCTATGAAATGCTTCGCATTCTCCAAGAAATTTCTGAGCGTGTTCGCCCTCATGCGGCTGAGATTGCCAATGATGCTTGGATTATCGGCCATCTGGACTTGATTCGTGCCAAGGTCCGCTTTATCCAAGAAAGACAAGCAGTCGTACCTCAGCTGTCAGAAAATCAAGAAATTCAACTGCTCCATGTCTGCCATCCTCTGGTCAAAAATGCCGTCGCAAATGATGTCCATTTTGGCCAAGATTTAACAGCTATTGTCATTACAGGCCCCAATACAGGTGGGAAGACCATCATGCTCAAAACTCTGGGTTTGACACAGGTTATGGCCCAGTCTGGTTTGCCGATTTTAGCAGACAAGGGAAGTCGTGTTGGTATCTTTGAAGAAATCTTTGCCGATATTGGCGATGAGCAGTCTATTGAGCAGAGTTTGTCTACCTTCTCTAGCCACATGACTAATATTGTGGATATTCTTGGCAAGGTCAACCAACATTCACTCCTACTCTTGGATGAGTTGGGGGCTGGTACCGACCCTCAAGAGGGAGCCGCCCTCGCTATGGCTATTCTGGAGGACCTTCGCCTA
The DNA here is from genome assembly GCF_041432345.1 of Streptococcus sp. 27098_8_103. Lineage (GTDB taxonomy): Bacteria > Bacillota > Bacilli > Lactobacillales > Streptococcaceae > Streptococcus > Streptococcus mitis_BV. The sequence goes on along the minus strand of NZ_JAPVZK010000019.1, from coordinate 31,452 downwards.
CGTCAAGTCAAGACCATGGCTACGACCCACTATCCAGAACTTAAGGCCTATGGTATTGAGACAGCCTTTGTGCAAAATGCCAGCATGGAGTTTGATACTGCAACTCTTCGCCCGACCTATCGCTTTATGCAGGGTGTTCCTGGCCGAAGCAATGCCTTCGAAATCGCTAAACGTTTAGGACTATCTGAGGTTATCGTGGGGGATGCCAGCCAGCAGGTCGATCAGGACAATGATGTCAACCGAATCATTGAACAACTGGAAGAGCAGACACTGGAAAGTCGCAAACGCTTGGACAATATCCGTGAGGTGGAGCAAGAAAATCTCAAGATGAACCGTGCTCTCAAAAAACTTTACAACGAGCTCAATCGTGAAAAGGAAACCGAGCTTAATAAGGCGCGTGAACAGGCTGCTGAGATTGTGGACATGGCTCTAAGTGAGAGTGACCAGATTCTCAAAAATCTCCACAGCAAATCTCAACTCAAACCCCATGAAATCATTGAAGCCAAGGCCAAGCTGAAAAAATTGGCTCCTGAAAAAGTAGATTTATCTAAAAATAAGGTCCTTCAAAAGGCCAAGAAAAAACGAGCTCCTAAGGTGGGCGATGATATCGTGGTTCTCAGTTATGGCCAGCGTGGTACCTTGACCAGACAACTCAAGGACGGCCGCTGGGAAGCTCAAGTCGGCTTGATCAAGATGACCTTGGAAGAGAAAGAATTTGACCTCGTTCAGGATCAGCAAGAAAAACAAGTCAAGAAGAAACAAGTCAATGTCGTGAAACGAACTTCTGGCCGAGGACCTCAAGCCAGACTGGACCTTCGAGGCAAACGCTATGAAGAGGCTATGAATGAGCTAGATGCCTTTATCGACCAAGCCTTGCTTAATAATATGGCTCAAGTTGATATCATCCACGGTATCGGTACAGGAGTCATCCGTGAAGGTGTTACCAAATACCTACAAAGAAACAAACATGTCAAGAGTTTCGGCTATGCCCCACAAAATGCTGGAGGGAGTGGCGCAACTATTGTGACCTTTAAAGGATAAGAAAAGCCTGAGGAAATATGTGGTTCCTCAAGCTTTTTTGATTTCTAGATTATATATCTAAAGGTTGTCCAGTGTGATTGAGTTGTGTGACAGTAACAAAGAAATCCTCTCTCATTCGAGTCAGAAGTTGATTTGGATAGATTTTTTCAAAGTTATCAAGACTGGCAAAGATATGCTTAGCAAGTTCTAGACCTCTGACATCGTCTTGTCTGAGAAAATTATTAGCTCGTTCCATAGAAAGACTAATCATCTCTGTCATCTTGGTACTCAGTAGAGGGAAAGTATTAATCACTTCCAGGGTCTTCAACGCTAGATTTTCAGCTTTATCATAGTAGCCATTAACAGAGTAATGCTTGATAGCAGTTCTTAAGCAGGCAATATAATAGTCAGAAGTACGGATTGAATGGTATTCAGTCTGTTTTTTTAGAGTATCTAATAAGTGGTAGAGCCTATAATCTAAAAATTCGATTGAAAAGTGAGGCAAGATAGATGAAAAGATATTCACCTCAATTTTATTCCAGTCGTCCAATTCACTGAGATAGTTCTTGATATATTCTAGTTCTTGATAATCTTTTGGAGTCAGAAAAGAATCGCCGATGATGTTTGCGATAGCAAATTTATTGACTACACGATTGGCAATCACATAGTGTTCAGCGATTCCAGGATTTTCCAAGGGCTGATTAATCAAGCTAATGATCTTTTTAAATTCACGCTTATAAGCCAAATCAGCAACTTGAGCCTGTAATTTATGAAATTCAGTTGGAAACATCTGCGTTTTAAGACTATCAAAGGTCTCTTTATCAATTCCAATATTAGAAAGAATCTCTTCAAATTTTTGAATGGTTATCCGAGATTTCCCTTGCTCAAACTGACGTAAAAAATGAGGAGTCACTGTAGTTCCAGCAGCTTCCTTCTGTGTAAACCCTCTTTCCTCACGAATAGCCTTATAGACTAATCCATACACACTTTCATCTTGCATCCTAAATCTCCTCAAGTCCTTTTTTCCATTCTATCATAATTCTACCAGTTTTTAAGGGAATTTTTAGAAAAAAGTAATTATAGTTACGCTTTTTCGGGGGGGGGGGGGTAATTGTTCAATAAAGGTAAATATAGATACGCTTTTAGTAAATAAGGTAAATAGCATGCTATACTGTAACCGTAAACAATAAGATTTAAAAGGAGATTACTTATAATTATAATTTGTTAAATGCCTCTACGAAATAATAGAGCGTTACTAAACAAGTTGTTATGAAAAGGAGATAAATATGGCATTAAATATATTTGAAGTTGTTCGGTATGAAGGAGAAGATACTAGGAATGTACTAGCTTGGCGACATCCTAATAAAAATATGAAACCAGGAACAACTTTGATTGTTAATCCTGGTCAACGAGCTGTTTTCTTTTCGAATGGTCGAGCTGTTGAAAGTTATGAGGAAGGTAAACATAAGATTGATGGGAACAATACTCAGTTTCTGACTGGGCTGAAATCCTTTGTTAGTGGGGGTGTATCACCAGATTCTTCCTTCCTTTGGTTTGTTAATATGTACGATTTACAACCAATTGGATGGGGAACTCCGTCACCGATATTGGTTAGAGATCCAGAAAGTCAAATTCCTGTTGAGCTAAAATCGTATGGAAACTTTATTCCAAGAATTGTAGATTTGGAAGCTTTTATCTTAGAGTTTATGCCAAGCCATCCAGATATGATTACAGCTGACGTCTTTCAAAAACGCTTTAGACAAGCTGCTATAGGAATTATCAATTCAGCTGTTTCTCAGGTGGTTTATAACAATAAGATTGCAGTTATTGATATTGAAAAGCACACCTATGATATAGCTCTTGAATTATCAAAAATTTTATCCAATCATTTTTCTAAATATGGGATTAGTGTTGAAGAATTTAACATTGAAGCCTTGAAGGTGAATCAAGATAGTCAAGGTTATAAGGACATCTTTGAATATCATCAAAGAGTTTTAACTTCCAAAGGTAAACGTGCAGGTCGTGACATTGAAGGTTACACTTACCAAGAAGAGCGTAAATTTGATGTTTTAGAAGAAGCAGCACAAAATGAAGGATCTGCTGGGAATCTAATGGGAGCTGGAATGGGGATATCGATGGGACTTGGATTGGGAGCCCAATTTGGTAATTTGATGGGAACTCTGGGAAATGCGCTATCATCAGATAAACAGCCAAATCAGAATCAGTCAGCTTCAAATGAAGAAATCGGTTTAGCTAAGTTTTGTAGTCAATGTGGGACTGCATTTTCAGACGGAGCTAAATTCTGTTCCAATTGTGGTCAAGCAAGATAGGAGAAGAATATGAGTAAAAATATTTGGATTTATGTAGCAGGAATTGTGACAATTATTACTACAATTATTTTAGGATTATTAATTCCTCATCTATCTATTTCTTTATACTATGTTGCTTTGGGATTTTTAGTCATAGCAGAGTTTGTTTTTTTCTTACAAATGGTTATCAAGCGTCAGTTTACAGATTGGCTACCTATCAATGTAGTTACTGCAATTTGGGTACTTGGGCAAGTTTTCATGATGCCTCTAGTACAGATTTTACCCAGTTTTCTATTTTGGATTATTGAAGTGTTAGCAATCGGTTTGGTGGCTATTATAGGTTCTTTAACAGCAGCAGATAGTCACTATCGTAAAGGACGAGCAGAAGCTTTCTCAGAAAATGCAGAGAATGTTTTTAAACCTAAAACGGGAGATTATTAATGTATCAAGTATTTCGATCATTAAGTTTGCTATTTATGGGCTTGACGAGTGCAATATTTGTTATGGCGGTTGTACTTGAAATATTAGTAATGACGCTTACTACCGATGTGGAGCCTTTATATATGAAATTTTTTATTTCTAGTCCTGTTCTATTTTCTTTAACTGGTTTTGCTTTATCTATGTTTATTTTTTATAGTTTCGGAATATTAGAAAAAATTAAAATAAAAGTAAAAGCACTAGATAATATATATAATGGTAAAGCACAGTATAAAGAGTACCTTATTAATCAAAAGAAAGGAGAAAAGTAAGTGTCTGATTTATTGAATATAAATTGGCGGTGCTTATATAAATGGATTTTAATTCTACTTTCTTCTTTTCTGTCATTATATGATTTTGTACGACATATAGAAGAACCAAGTATTCTAAGAATGAGTATCGTTCCATTTATATTTTTATTGACGTTAAAAATTTTATTCATAATTTTTCGAGTGAAATCGGAAAGGGTTTTATCCTATACACCTATTCTATCTGTTTTAGTATTGATATTAGGTGCTCCGGAGATTACTTATGTTATTTTTTCTCTACTATATCTGTTTTTCAAACCATTAGAAGTAAAAATTAAAACAAATATTTTAGATTGTTTTGCCTTAAAGAATCTAAAATATATTCAATATGCACTTTTAATATGTGTAGTGAGTTTAGTAAGTATAGTAATTGTGTTTGTTAGTGATTTTTCAAGTGAAAAAGTATTATTTTTAAAAGTTATCTACAGGATATTGCCACTCTATCTCATTTATTTTCTCTACTATTTAGGAAAAATCTTTCTTCAAAATAAGGTAAAGGAAGATGATAAAACTAAAAGAAAATTACTTTTAGTTTCGGATATGTTGCATATAAGTTGGGTAAATATTAAACATTGGATTATTGTAAACATTGGTACAATTTTTTGTACTATTATAGTAGCGGCTATTTATGATTCGCAAAACTTATATATCCTAAAAATATTAGCTTCAATATTTTTAGGATATACCATCGGAATTCCTATTCCAATAGCAATGTTGTTTTATTCTTTTCCCAATGTTCCTTTTTCAATTCTATCTCTAATTCTTATATGGATTTTTCGAGAAAATGTTAAAAAATTCTTGAAGTTGGATTATCTACTTGCTCACAATTTATCACAAATTCTTGTTATTTTGTGTTTTAGTTTGACTCTTGACGGTAATTATATAAGAGAGTGGGCAATTAAGTTAATTTATCTTCTGGGGCCTTGGTATATTATTTCCTTGGTAATAATAATTATTCACTCTTATCGTAAATCTAAGCAAGAAGAGGAATTTAAAACTAAAAAACAAATTGAAGCCCTATTTAAAATATTTGATAAACACGAAATTACAGAAACTACATATCCTGTAATTTGCCCATCTTGTGGTGGAGGAAATTTATTGGAATTGGGTCAAGGTGAAAGTTGCGATTATTGTGGTTGTTGGCTTTCTAGAAAGGAGAGAAATAGATGAAACGCTATCGTTTAGTTATAACAAAATTTATTTATCCTCCTATCTTCATAATATGCTTTGTAAATGGTCTTAAATTATGCCAAATTTTACTGCAAGAAAGTACTTCCTTATTGGAACGGAAAGGTGAGGATCAATTTTTGAATTTTTACTATTCCACGTTCAATTTGTTCATTCAGTTTTTATTTGGGTTATTTTTTATCTTTTTAGTAATTTCATTCATTCTATTGCTAAAACCACCAACCATGAAAAAATACAAAACAAGTTTAAAAACAGTTTTAGAGTATGAAAATCGAAACGAAGATGTTCTTGTAGATCAAGGAAATGAAATGCGAAAAGAAACAGATTATCGTCTAACTGCAAAACGATTCTACTGTCCAACATGTCACACACCAACAGAAGGTATAATAGGAACTTTTAAAACGTGTGAATATTGTGGGGGAATTTTTGAGGTAACCTAAAGGTTAAATAATATAAATCTAAAACTATTTTTGAAGAAAATCTTAGGAGGCTCTTTAAGTTGAGAATATAGTGAAAGGAAATAAAATATGCTTAATTTAAAAACATTATTAGGAATTGATGATTTAACTGAATTTAATATTAAATTGGATAATATAGACCAGTTTGGAATTGATACGAATACATTATTTGCTTTAAATCATGATCGTTTATTACAAGAGATTGGTTTTCTTCATGACAGCAACAGAAAAAGAAAAACACCAGGTTTCAATTATGTTATGGATAGGCAGTATACTATTCATTTTATTCCTTATGATTTAAAAAATAAATTATGGTTGTTTGTGGGAGTTTTTACACAACCGAGTACGTATGAAGTTGAAAAAGATGGCGTTACGACTACCTTTTATAATTTAATTCCTGTCTCTGAATTTGATGAAGTAGGATTGAATGGGCGTTTAATTATGAAAATGGTAAGACCTACCAAATCACAACATTTTAGATTTAGATTAGAAGATTCATTAGAATGGTTTACTCTAAACTCAATATTAGAAAGAAAAATTGATACTAAAAACTTTAATGGATATGAAAATGTATGTTTGACTTATCCAGAATTAAAAGGGATTATTTCTAACGGAAATCCATCTTGGAGAACGGCTTTGGGAAATCTAAATGCAGTTTATTTACAAGTTGATAAGGAAACAGGTAAAAAATATGTTGGGGCTGCGTATGGAGAGCAAAAGTTATGGGGGCGTTGGGCAAATTATGTTGATAGCTATCACGGTGGTAATAAAGGTTTGAGAGCTTTGTATGAAGAAAAAGGTGGGGAATATTTTGAAAAGAATTTTATATATACAATTTTAGAAATTTTTTCTAATAAAACTCTTAAAGCTGAAGTAATAGAGAGGGAAAACTGGTGGAAAGAAATTTTAAGGACTCGTGATTTTGGCTACAATGAAAATTAAAAGAATAATTTTTAGTGGTAAGTATAGTTCCCTTTCATAAAAAGTTAGTTTAAAAATCAAGTAAAGGTAAACATAGATACTCTTTTCATAAATATAGCAGAGTCCATCCCTTACTGTAAGTGTAAATAATAAAAATTTAAAGGAGGTTTTTGATAATGAAGTCAAAAACAGTTTTAGTAACCAGCCTAGCGGCTGCAACATTTGGTCTTGTCTCTCTTGTAGACACAGCAGGAGTTCTACCTTTTTCAGCACAAACGGTGCAGGCTGACACCCAGACGATTAATCCATCTGCAAAATACTATATTCTTGTTCCGAAGGGTTCAGAAGTATTTAAAAATTGGAGAGGTACTGCTAATCGTCCCATTATTTGGGCTACAAAAACCACTCCAGAATTATCTTATTTCGAAGAATCTGCTCGTAATTATATAGCTAATGAGAATAAGTCTGGTGCCAATTACATAGAGTGGAAGGGGACTGTAGAAGAGTTTAAAGAGGCTGTTAAGAACCTGACTGGTAAGACAACAGCTACTTCAACTCCAAAGACTTCTAACCAATCGACAACAAGTCAAAAAGATGGCTGGTCAGGTTCGTCCTACTACCAAAATGGTACTAAAGTTACTAGTAAGTGGATTTTCGATAAGAACTATAATTCCTATTTCTACCTGGATGCTTTAGGTAATTATGTTCAAAATGCATGGGAGGGTGCTTACTATCTTAAGTCAGGTGGATACATGGCTAAAAGCGAGTGGATCTATGATAAGAACGATGGAGCTTATTATTACTTAACCTCAGATGGCTACTATGCCCGCAACACTTGGGTGGGCAACTATTATCTCAAGTCAAATGGTAAGATGGCTAAAGGTGAGTGGATTTATGATAACAACTACAAATCCTACTATTATTTGACAACAGAAGGTAGCTATGCTCGTAACACTTGGGTGGGTGATTACTACCTCAAGTCAAACGGTAAGATGGCTAAAGGTGAGTGGATTTATGACAGTAACTACAGTTCTTACTATTACTTAACTTCAGAAGGCAGTTATGCTCGTAATACTTGGGTAGGTGATTATTATCTCAAGTCAAATGGAAAGATGGCAGTGAATGAGCGTACACCAGATGGTTATCAAGTTGATGGCTCAGGCAAGTGGATTAGTTCTGAGGGAACTCATACAGCAAGCAGTTCACAAGCAACATCATTAGGAATAAGCCTTTATCATGTCAATGATGCTATGACTTATATCGATATCGCTCTACCTAGCACTCCATCTTCATCTTATAAAGTAGACTATGATTTTGCCTTAGTTGATGCAAATACAGGTTCAGTTTCTACACAAACTCAGTTTACTGTGACCTATAATCCAAGTCTACGTGCCTTTCAAACTCGTCACTTCTTTAGTGCCACTCCAGATGGCAGTTATCGCTTTGTTATCAAAGGAAAAGGACAAGATGGCAAGGTATACGATGGACAATCTGTTGTCTTTCGTGTGAAGAACCATCGTTTTGTCGGATAGATAAATGTTGCACTTTAAACAAATAAAGATTAAAAATAAAGGAAATTAAAAACATGAACAAAAAGAAATTATTAGTATGTGCTTTGGCACTTTCAACAGTCGGAGTATTGTCAACAATTGATACAGCAGGAGTTCTACCTTTTTCAGCGCAGACAGTGCATGCTGATGACATCGTTGCAGTTGGTAATGTTGATCACAAGGTCAATCTAAGTTTGGTTGGTTATGATAACAATCGTGGCGTTTCGGTCACTTTTTCAACTGATAGTGTTAATCCTAATTTTGTTAATAATTGGAATAGTAAGCAAGATTATATTTTTGTAAGAACGAAACTTATTAACGCTAAAACAAAAGAGGTTGTAGATGATAATACTGGAGCACAAGTTAGTTTAAGATCCTACGATTTAACAAAAAGTAGCAACGACTCTTATTTATATGATTCGATTCCTGATGGTGAATACAAATATGAAGCCTATGTAAGTGAATTTTATATTGATCCTCAAACTAAGCTTCGTCATCAATACAAAGGAGAATCTCCTATTTTTAGTATTAAAGACGGTAAATTTGCTGGTCTAGTATCTTCAACACAATCATCTACAACACCAACAACTACTGAAACTCCAAAACAATCTACTAACTCTAACTCTAACTCAGGTCAGACTGGCTGGTCAGGTTCATCTTACTACAAAGCAGGTGTGAAAGTAGTTAATCAATGGATTTTTGATGTCCAGTACAATTCTTACTTCTACCTAAATGCTTCAGGTAACTTTGTTCAAAATGCTTGGGCTGGAAGTTACTACCTCAAGTCAGGTGGCTACATGGCTAAGAGCGAGTGGATTTATGACAATAACTATCAATCATACTATTACTTGACAGCAGAGGGTAGCTATGCGCGTAATGCTTGGGCTGGAAGCTACTACCTCAAATCAGATGGTAAAATGGCTAAGAGTGAGTGGATCTATGATAGTAGCTACCAATCTTACTATTATCTAACATCAGAAGGAAGCTATGCTCGAAACACATGGGTAGGCGACTACTATCTCAAGTCAAATGGTAAGATGGCGGTTAACGAACGTACCCCAGATGGCTACCAAGTAGATGGCTCAGGTAAGTGGGTTCGCTAGAATGATAGTTTGTGAGAAATGGCTTATAACAAATAAATAGAAATAGAAAACAATTTGCGAATAGGTAACATTTTGATACACTAAAAATAGCGAAAGGAATTGGCATAGGCTGGTTCCTTTCTCTTAGATAAGGGAGTAATATGAAAAAGTTATTATTAGCTACAACACTTTCACTGACACTAGTTCTAGGAGGGTGTCAGTATCTACCTTGGAACAAAACTATTGAACCAGTATCCGAGGAAGTAGCAAGTCCAGAGATAGATTACAGTTACTATAATAAAGTTTTGGATGACTATGAAAAAGTAGCGAAAGGCACCTTAGCGACAGGTATGGATGTCAATCCTCTGGCTAGTCAAGTAAAGTCTTCTCAAGGCTTTTATACAGATGTGGTTTACCACAAGACAGATTTGAATAATGACGGAGTGGATGAACTCTTGCTTGCTCTTGAAATGAAGAGTGGCGAAAAGAGTTTGCTTGATATCCGTACGCTGAAAGACGAAAAGGTGATTCGTTTGACCAATCAAGAAAATCGTTTAGACCAGATTGGTGAAAGAATGACAGTCGGTATCTTGCCAGATAATTCTCTGCTCTATCGTGGGGCTGGTACAGCAACGAGTCACATCTATGCTCACTACCAATTTAGTGAAGATGGGCAGTCTTTGGTAAAGGCTAAGGAAGCTCAAGAACTAGCGGATCTTGGGGTCGGTTCTCCCATTTCTCTGGAGACTTTAAGCTGGAAATCAGTTTCAGATAAACTTCCTAGCGGGAGCAGTGCAGACAAGGGGACAGAGAAAACTAAACCAATCGTAGATTATAGTCCTTATAATAGCATTTTGAAGGATTATGAATTTCTTCTAGACCATAAATCAGAAGTTAAGGATACTATCAATCTAACCGCTAATATCTATGCAGGGATGGCAGAACGCAGTCAAGCCTTTACCTATACAATGGTTGATATGGATAAAAATGGTATTGATGAATTGATTGTCTCTTCGAAAAATGGTAGTGAGATTTTAGATATTTTTACACTCAAAGATCAGAAAGTTATTCGCCTCACCAATGCTGAAAATAAAATGCAGATGCTTGGAACACGTTTCAAGGCCTATCTATTAGAAAATGGTAATCTCTATACCCAGTGGAATCCGTTCGCAGGAGATCCACAGACCATTCATACCATTTGGAAATTGAATAGTAGTGGGGACAAACTAGAGAAGGTTAAAGAAGCTAAGACAGAGGATGAAGTCAGTCCTGGTGCTCGAATGAATCTATCTAGTCTGACTTGGAAATCTGTAACAGAAAAATTTGCTGCAACAGCCTCTTCATCAAATCAAAATACTTCTGGGAAAATGAATATTAACGCCATAAAAAATGGAGATTTCTCTAGTATTGAGGGAAAATGGAGTAAAGGTAATGGTGGAGAAGATTTAGTTTTTAGTAAGGATGGGCTAGTGGCTCCAGAACAGTTTACAGTTGACCTTGCAGAATCAGAAATAGTCAATGATTTTCTACGAGCTCGCTATTCAGGTCCAGCTTTTGGAGTCTTTATTCAATTCATACCAGCAGGTGTTAGAATACCTGACGAGACATCTATGGATGGAATAATATCAGACGCTTCGGATATTAGTAAAGATAGAATCATCTATCGTGCTTCATTTCCAGTACATAATAAACCAGAACAATTCTTATATCGTGTAGAATAAGAGTGAAACATATTCATTTAATTAATAGCACTTCACGCACATGGGAATGCCCAATCTTTCTTCTGCAGAGTCAAATAAGAATTTCCCAAAACACATTGACAAAAGCCAACATTTTTTGTAAAATAAGAATCAATTAAATACCAACACCGAATGAAGTTTAATAGAAGTGGCGAATCGTTTGATTTTCCATGACTGTAAATGGACGGAACTCTGGAGAGACCGTAAAGGCACCGAAGGGGCAAGGCAGGCAACTGCTCAAACTCTCAGGTAAAAGGACAGAGCTAGGATAGACCGCTTTTTGGCATTTATCTAAGCATTCCAGAGTACATGTATCTTGCATGTGCTCTTTCTTTTGGGGTTGAAAAGATAGGAGAAGGAAATGTTAGAATTGCTTAAATCAATCGATGCTTTTGCTTGGGGCCCACCCCTCTTGATTTTATTGGTCGGGACAGGGATTTACCTAACTGCCTGTCTAGGACTCTTGCAGGTTTTGCGTCTGCCCAAGGCCTTTCAACTTATTTTTACCAAGGATAAGGGGCATGGCGATGTATCCAGCTTTGCGGCCTTGTGTACAGCCCTAGCAGCGACAGTTGGTACGGGAAATATTATCGGGGTGGCGACGGCTATCAAGGTCGGTGGCCCAGGAGCCCTCTTTTGGATGTGGATGGCGGCTTTCTTTGGGATGGCTACCAAGTATGCGGAAGGCCTACTAGCTATCAAATACCGTACCAAGGACGACCATGGTGCAGTGGCGGGAGGTCCCATGCACTATATTCTTCTAGGGATGGGAGAAAAGTGGCGTCCCCTTGCCATCTTCTTTGCCCTGGCAGGTGTGTTAGTAGCTTTATTGGGAATCGGGACCTTCACTCAAGTTAACTCGATTACAGAATCTATCCAAAATACAACGACTATTTCGCCAGCTATCACAGCTCTTGTGTTGTCTGTATTTGTAGCAATTGCAGTCTTTGGTGGACTCAAGTCCATTTCAAAGGTTTCAACTACTGTTGTTCCTTTTATGGCCATCATCTATATTTTGGGAACTCTTACAGTTATTTTCTTTAATATTGGAAAAATTCCTGCTACAATCGCTTTAATCTTGACATCAGCATTTAGTCCTGTTGCTGCGGTCGGTGGATTTGCCGGTGCTAGCATTCGAATGGCTATTCAAAATGGTGTAGCGCGAGGTGTTTTCTCGAACGAATCTGGTCTAGGTTCTGCTCCCATTGCAGCAGCTGCAGCTAAGACAAACGAACCAGTAGAGCAAGGATTGATTTCCATGACAGGAACCTTTATTGACACCCTCATTATCTGTACCTTGACTGGTTTAACCATCTTGGTAACTGGTGTTTGGAGTGGTGATTTGAATGGAGTTGCCTTGACTCAGTCAGCCTTCTCAACAGTCTTTTCACACTTTGGACCTGCCCTCTTAACAATCTTCCTTGTGCTCTTTGCCTTTACAACGATTCTTGGTTGGAACTACTATGGAGAACGCTGTTTCGAGTTCCTCTTTGGGGTTCGCTTTATCTGGCTCTACCGTGTGGTCTTTGTGCTCATGGTCTTGCTAGGAGGATTTATCGAGTTGGATATGGTTTGGATTATCGCAGATATTGTCAATGCCTTGATGGCTCTGCCTAACTTGATTGCCCTCTTAGTTTTATCGCCAGTCGTTATTGCTGAAACTAAAAAGTATTTTAATAAATAATGAAATCACACAGCTCGTGTGATTTTTTGCTTTCATAAAAAATTTCTATCAGTGCAATTTAAAATATATATTATGCAAGGTATAGAATCTGTGATAGACTAGATTTCAACAACATGAAAAGAGGTTTTATGATGACAACATTTACCATCCATACAGTAGAATCAGCACCAGCAGAAGTGAAAGAAGTTCTTGAAACAGTAGAAAAAGATAATAATGGCTATATTCCCAATCTAATCGGTCTCTTGGCTAATGCACCGACTGCTTTAGAGGCTTATCGTACTGTCGGAGCCATCAATCGTCGCAACAGCTTGACGCCTGTTGAGCGTGAAGTGGTGCAGATCACTGCAGCTGTGACCAATGGTTGTGCCTTCTGCGTCGCAGGTCACACAGCCTTTTCCATCAAACAAATCCAGATGAATGATGATCTTCTGCAAGCCCTTCGCAATCGTACTCCAATTGAAACAGATCCTAAATTGGACACCCTAGCTAAGTTTACCTTGGCGGTAATCAATACCAAGGGTCGTGTAGGAGATGAAGCCTTGGCTGAGTTTTTAGAAGCTGGCTACACCCAACAAAATGCCTTGGATGTGGTTCTTGGTGTCAGCCTAGCAAGCCTCTGTAACTATGCCAACAACCTAGCCAATACACCAATTAATCCAGAATTGCAACCTTATGCTTAATTCATATCTGAGTAAAATGAAGTCTGAAATCATCGGACTTCGTTTTTTTAAGTCCTCATTTAAGCGCTTTTATGCTATACTGAAACTAACATGATTATTGGAGGTTAGGATGAAAAAACTCCCCTTGGTATTTTCTGGATGTTTGCTAGGTTTAGCAGGAGCTGGAAATCTTATTTTAGATACGTTGCCGGTTCTGTCACATCTTTTTAGTCTGACAGGTTTGGTTTTGTGGATTTACTTTCTGATTTTTCATCTCTTTAATTGGAAAGAAACCAAGCAAGAGTTGACCAAACCCCCTCTCTTGTCAGGGATGGCCACCTTTCCCATGGCTGGGATGATTTTATCAACTTATGTCTTTCGCTTGTTTCCTCATCTTCCTTTAGTCGCGCAAGGGCTCTGGTGGTTTTCATTTCTCTTGGATGTGGCCTTGATTGCTGGTTTCACCATCAAGTTTGCCTGTCCAGGAAAGAGAGTCAGTGCGACTCCAAGCTGGACGGTTCTCTATGTAGGGATAGCAGTGGCAGCTTTGACCTATCCTCTTGTCGGTATCATCGAAATTGCCTATGCGACCTTGAGTTTTGGTTTTCTCCTAACCTTCTATCTCTATCCGCTTATTTATAGCGATTTAAAGAAACATCCACTCCCACTAGCCATGCTTGGACAAGAAGGAATCTATTGTGCTCCCTTCTCTCTACTTTTGGCTTCCCTAGTTCGAGTTGGAGGAGCCAGCCTACCGACTTGGCTCTTGATTGCCATGATTTTGGCTTCTCAAACTTTCTTTTTCTTTGTTTTGACTCGCCTGCCCAATATTTTAAAACAAGGCTTTCAACCAGCCTTCTCAGCCCTCACCTTCCCGACCATTATCACAGCTACCTCGCTCAAGATGGCTCAGGGAATCTTGAAACTTCCATTTTTGGATTATTTAGTACTGGCTGAAACCGCTATTTGCTTAATTATTTTAGTCTTTGTGTTAGGCGCTTATCTGAATTGGTTACGAAAAAAGGTCTAGCTAGAAATAGCTAAACCTTATTTTTTATGGTTTGATAACTTCAGCTCCACCCATGTATGGACGAAGTGCTTCTGGGATGGTCACAGAACCATCTTCATTTTGGTAGTTTTCAAGAATAGCAGCCACTGTACGTCCAACTGCAAGTCCAGAACCGTTCAAGGTATGGAGCAATTTCACCTTGCCATCTGCTTCATCACGGTAACGGATTTGGGCACGACGGGCTTGGAAATCTTCTGTGTTTGAACAGCTTGAAATTTCACGGTAGGTATTTTGTGCTGGAATCCAAACTTCCAAGTCGTAAGTCTTCGCAGCTGAGAAGCCCATATCTCCAGTAGAGAGAGCAACGACACGGTATGGAAGGTTAAGTTTTTGAAGAATGTTTTCAGCATTGGCTGTCATTTTTTCCAATTCTTCGTAAGATTCTTCTGGTTTGGCAAATTTAACCATTTCAACCTTGTGGAATTGGTGCAAACGAATCAAGCCACGAGTATCACGACCAGCAGAACCAGCCTCAGAACGGAATGAAGGACTCATAGCAGTGAAGTAGATTGGCAGGTCTTTACCATCAAGGATTTCATCACGGTAGTAGTTTGTTAGAGGAACTTCAGCTGTAGGAATGAGGACATAATTGCTGTCGCTCAATTCAAAAGTATCTTCCTTGAATTTTGGATATTGACCAGTACCAAACATAGAATCGTGGTTAACCATGTAAGGTGTGATGACTTCAGTGTAGCCTTCTTTTCCATGTTCATCCAACATAAAGTTGTAAATAGCACGTTCCAAACGAGCGCCGAGACCTTTATAGAAGAGGAAGCGAGCTCCTGTTACCTTACCACCACGTTCCCAGTCAAGGATGCCAAGGTCTTCACCCAGATCCCAGTGAGCTTTAGGTTCGAAATCAAACTCGCGTGGAGTACCCCAACGGCGAACTTCCACATTGTCATCTTCGTCAACCCCAACAGGAACGCTATCAGCTGGAATATTTGGAAGAGTAGTGGTAAATTCTGTCAATTTAGCATCGATTTCTGCCAATTCAGCATCCAAGGCTTTGACTTCAGCAGATAGAGTTTGCATGGCAGCAATCTTGTCATCTGCATTTTCCTTGTTGCGCTTAGCTTGGGCAATCTCAGCAGAAACTGTGTTACGTTCTGCTTTTAAAGTTTCAACCTTGACCAAGATGTCACGACGTTTAGCATCGATTTCTTTCATCTCATTCAAGATAGCAGCATCTACACCACGTGTAGCCAATTTTTCTGCGACAGCATCAAAGTCTGTACGAATACGTTTGATATCTAACATAAGAACTCCTTTATGAAAAAAGCACACCTGACAAAGCGTTGGAGTGGCAGGGCCACGGTTCCATCCAACTTCACAGGTGTGCACTTGATTGTGTATGTAATTGTTACTAACGGTAGAATTTCACCTATCTCTCCTATCTGCTCGCAGCATCCGCAGACTTTCTGAAAGAAGAAGATAACCTACTTATCCGTTGGTATGATTATACTAAAGTTTCTACTTTTTTGCAAATAGATTTTTAAATTTTTGACCAATGGTCTGGAGTAGAGTCGGAAGTTTCACGACCTTGTCATTGCCCAGTTTTTCACGAGCAATTTTGAGAATGGCACCTGAGTCTTTTGAAGCAAAGAGGAATTTTCCTCTGTCTGTAAAGACTTCGAAGTGGCGACTGATTTTGCGACCAGTGACATTGGCCCCAATTTGGTTGATATGGCTCCAAGGAATCTGGATAAATTGTTCAACATTGACGTCGGGGTAAAATTCCAGAGCCTGATCTCCGACAAGGAATTTCCCAACTTTCCCAGCTATAGAGAGGTAGGAGGTGCCTGTCGTATTGAGGAGCACTGTTTTGTTAAGTGATTGAGCCATGCTTAGTTTTCCTTACTTTCACCGAAAAAGGCATTGTAGAGGGCTTTAATAGCTGCTTTCTCTTGATCCTTATGGACAACAAACATGATAGACACTTCACTAGAACCTTGAGACATCATCTGGATGTTGATCTTATTTTCAGATAGAGCACGTGTCGCAGTAGCAGTTACTCCGATATGGCTCTTCATCTTTTCTCCAACAATCATAATGATTGAAAGGTCGTGCTCGATTTCTGCATGGTCTACTTCAGCCTTTTGAACCAACTGACGAAGGATTTCTTCTTCCTTGATAGGAGTTAGTTCGCGAGAACGGAGAATGATTGAAAGATCGTCGATACCTGTTGGCATATGTTCCCAACCGATGTTAAGATCTTCAAGGATTTGAAGAACCTTGCGTCCAAATCCAACCTCACGGTTCATGAGGTATTTAGACATGTTGATGCTGACAAAGCCAGAGTCACCAGCAATTCCTACTACTGGAAATTCATCACTACTGTGTTTTAGAACGATACGAGTACCTGGATGATCAGGATTGTTGGTATTCTTGATAACCAGAGGAATTTTTCCACGGTAGGCGGGAAGAAGGGCTTCGTCATGAAGGACTGAGAAGCCTGCATAGGCCAACTCACGCATTTCACGGTAGGTCAACTCTGGGATAGAGTGTGGTTGGTGAATGATTCCTGGGTGAGCCGCAAAGATACCATCAACATCCGTAAAGTTTTCATAGAGGTCTGCCTTAACACCGGCAGCAATGATAGAACCTGTAATGTCTGATCCTCCACGTGAGAAGGTACAGATTTGATTTTCCTTGGTAACTCCAAAGAAACCAGGAATGACAAGAACTTCATTTGTATTTGTCAATTCTTCAATCTTGTCATAACTTGATGGAATGATGCGAGCGTGACCAGGTTCACTTGTGACCACAATACCAGCTTCTCTAGGGTGAACATAGCGTGCATCGATCCCGTTTTGATTAAAGTAGGCAGCGATCAATTTAGCATTGTTATTTTCACCGGCTGCTAGGAAAGTATCGTAGAGAAATTCGTTTTCTTCGATAGGAAGAGTAGCTAAGGCGCGAATACTTTTTGAAATTTTTTCTAGCACAGCTGGTTTTAGTTCCAATTCACTAACCATAGCAGCATAGCGGTCGATAATCCAGCTTTGGCTCTTGCTAATATCGTTACCAGCAACATAGTCGCGATAGTATTTAATCAAGGCATCCGTAACCTTAGTATCTTCAGCATTGCGTTTACCAGGCGCAGAAACAACGACAAAACGACGCTCTGAATCGCTTTTGACGATGTTTAAAACCTTTTCTAATTGACTAGCAGAGGCAAGAGAGCTACCTCCAAATTTAACAACTTTCATAAGAACTCCTAAAGTAAGTATTTTATACGATTATAGCAGAAAGAAAGCCTTTTTTCAATGAAGAAAATAAGATGCTTTCTAGTATAAAGCGAGCCTTTCTAATCGGCTGAGACACTTTTAGTTGATTTTTTCTTGCTTTCTGATTTTAAAAAAGATATACTTTGAAAATAAAATAATTTAAATAGCTTATAAAATAAAAAGGAGCCCTGATGGAACACATTATTTATCAGCTTGAAGAGGATTTGGCAATCCTTACCTTGAACCGTCCTGAGGTCGCAAATGGTTTTCATATCCCTATGTGCGAGGAGATTTTAGAAGCTCTGACTTTGGCAGAAGAGGATCCGGCTGTGCATTTTGTCTTAATCAACGCGAATGGCAAAGTCTTCTCTGTTGGTGGAGATTTAGTAGAGATGAAGCGAGCAGTAGATGAGGATGATATTCCATCATTGACAAAAATCGCAGAATTGGTCAATATTATTTCTTATAAAATCAAACAAATTGCTAAACCTGTCTTGATGGAGGTTGATGGGGCTGTTGCAGGTGCCGCAGCGAATATGGCTGTTGCTGCAGATTTCTGTCTGGCAACGGATAAGGCTAAATTTATCCAAGCTTTTGTTGGAGTTGGCTTGGCTCCGGATGCAGGAGGAATTCATCTCTTGAGTCGAAGTATTGGTGTGACGCGTGCTGCTCAATTAGCTATGACAGGTGAGGCTTTGAACGCAGAAAAAGCTCTAGAGTGGGGCCTGGTTTACCGTGTCTGTGAAGCTGATAAACTTGAAAAGACGAGAGAACAGCTTCTTAAAAAATTAAGACGTAGCTCAAGTAATTCCTATGCTGCCATTAAGAAGTTGGTTTGGGAGAGCCAATTCAAAGATTGGCAAGATTATGCTACTTTAGAACTGAACCTTCAGGGGTCACTAGCGAAAACAGAGGATTTCAAAGAGGGAGTTCGGGCTCATTCGGAAAGAAGAAGACCTAAATTTACAGGAAAATAAAAAAATACTTGCACCATTCTTTGAACTTTGATATAATTCTCTTGTCAAATGTTTTGATTCTAAAAGTTTTTTTGAAAAGGAGGGAAGGAAAGATTGGACTACCAACGAATTAATGAATATTTAACGTCTATATTTAACAATGTCCTCGTTATTGAGGAAGTTAGCTTGAGGGGTAGTCGTTTCAAGGATATCTCCATCAAAGAAATGCATACGATTGATGTGATTGGAAAAGTTCCAGATGTGACACCAAGTCAAGTGTCAAAAGAGTTGATGGTTACTCTTGGGACAGTTACGACTAGTTTGAATAATCTCGAACGCAAGGGTTACATTGAACGCATTCGTTCAGAACATGATCGACGTGTAGTGCATCTGCATTTGACAAAGAAAGGTCGCTTGGTTCATAGACTACATAAACGCTTCCACAAGGCTATGGTTGAAAAAATCATTGATGGTATGAGTAAGCAAGAGATGGAGGTTATGAGCAAAGGTTTGACCAATCTTTATCAATTTTTGGAGGATTTGAGATAATGGCTTTTGCAAAAATAAGCCAGGTTGCTCATTATGTGCCAGAGCAAGTGGTTACAAATCATGATTTGGCTCAGATTATGGATACCAATGATGAGTGGATTTCAAGTCGGACGGGAATACGACAAAGGCATATTTCAAGAACAGAATCTACTAGTGATTTGGCTACAGAAGTTGCCAAGAAACTGATGGCAAAAGCTGGAATCACAGGAGAGGAGTTGGATTTTATCATCCTAGCTACCATTACTCCAGATTCGATGATGCCCTCTACAGCTGCTCGTGTTCAAGCTAATATTGGTGCTAATAAGGCCTTTGTTTTTGACCTAACAGCAGCTTGCAGTGGATTTGTATTTGCTCTTTCAACTGCTGAAAAGTTTATCGCTTCTGGTCGCTTTCAAAAAGGCTTGGTGATTGGTAGTGAAACCCTCTCTAAAGCAGTCGATTGGTCAGATCGATCAACAGCTGTTTTGTTTGGAGATGGTGCTGGTGGTGTCTTGTTAGAAGCTAGCGAGCAAGAGCGTTTCTTGGCAGAGAGTCTCAATAGTGATGGGAGTCGTAGCGAGTGTCTAACTTATGGACATTCAGACTTGCATTCTCCGTTTTCAGATCAAGAAAGTGCAGATTCATTTTTGAAGATGGATGGGCGCGCAGTCTTTGATTTTGCTATTCGGGATGTAGCCAAGTCTATCAAGCAGACTATTGAAGAATCTCCTGTAGAGGCAACAGACTTGGATTATCTGCTACTTCATCAGGCTAATGACCGTATCTTGGATAAAATGGCTAAAAAAATTGGTGTTAACCGAGATAAACTTCCAGCCAATATGATGGAATATGGCAATACCAGTGCAGCCAGTATCCCGATTTTACTTTCAGAGTGTGTAGAACAAGGCCTCATCCGTTTAGATGGTAGCCAGACTGTTCTACTATCAGGCTTCGGTGGAGGCTTGACATGGGGCACGCTCATTCTTACAATTTAGGTAATCATGTGGTGAACACATTGTTATAAAAAAACTATTTATTTTAAAGGAGTCCTATCATGGCAGTATTTGAAAAAGTACAAGAAATTATCGTTGAAGAACTTGGAAAAGACGCATCAGAAGTAACACTTGAATCAACTTTTGATGATTTAGACGCAGATTCATTGGACTTGTTCCAAGTAATCTCAGAAATCGAAGATGCTTTTGATATCCAAATCGAAGCAGAAGATGACTTGAAAACAGTTGGTGACTTGGTTGCCTACGTTGAAGAGCAAACAAAATAAGCAGAATACAAATAGAAGGAGTAGGGAAACCCGCTCCCTCTTGTTTAGGCAATAGTTTGATTGTCAAATTATGACGGTATCGAACTATTACGTAAGCAAGAAACGATGGAGGCACTATGAAAACACGTATTACAGAATTATTGAACATTGATTATCCTATTTTCCAAGGAGGAATGGCCTGGGTTGCTGATGGTGATTTGGCAGGAGCTGTTTCCAAGGCTGGAGGACTAGGGATTATCGGTGGGGGGAATGCTCCTAAAGAAGTTGTCAAGGCAAATATTGATAAAATCAAATCATTGACTGATAAACCCTTTGGTGTCAACATCATGCTCTTGTCTCCCTTTGTGGAAGATATTGTAGACCTCGTTATCGAGGAAGAGGTTAAGGTAGTTACAACAGGCGCAGGAAATCCAAGCAAATACATGGAACGCTTCCATGAAGCTGGTATTACGGTTATTCCTGTTGTACCGAGTGTTGCCCTAGCTAAACGCATGGAAAAAATCGGTGCGGACGCTGTTATTGCAGAAGGAATGGAAGCTGGGGGGCATATCGGTAAATTAACAACCATGACCTTGGTGCGCCAGGTTGCTGCTGCTGTATCTATTCCTGTTATTGCTGCAGGAGGGATTGCGGATGGTGAAGGTGCTGCGGCTGGCTTTATGCTAGGTGCAGAAGCTGTTCAGGTTGGAACTCGCTTTGTCGTTGCAAAAGAGTCTAATGCCCATCCAAATTATAAGGCGAAAATTTTAAAAGCTAGAGATATTGATACTACGATTTCAGCTCAACACTTTGGACATGCTGTTCGTGCGATTAAAAATCAGTTGACTCGTGATTTTGAACAAGCTGAAAAAGATGCTTTTAAACAAGAAAATCCAGATTTGGAAATTTTTGAACAAATGGGAGCAGGTGCACTAGCCAAAGCGGTTGTTCACGGAGATGTGGATGGAGGCTCTGTCATGGCAGGTCAAATTGCAGGGCTTGTTTCCAAAGAAGAAACCGTTGAAGAAATCCTAAAAGATTTGTATTACGGAGCAGCTAAGAAAATTCAAGAAGAAGCCTCTCGTTGGGCAGGAGTTGTAAGAAATGACTAAAACAGCCTTTTTATTTGCTGGTCAAGGTGCCCAGTATCTAGGTATGGGACGGGATCTCTATGATCACTACCCTATTGTCAAAGAAACGATTGATCAAGCAAGTCAGGTACTCGGTTATGATTTGCGTCATCTTATTGATAGGGAAGAAGAAAAACTCAATCAGACCCGCTATACGCAACCAGCTATTTTAGCAACTTCAGTTGCTATTTACCGTTTATTACAAGAAATGGGCTATCAGCCTGATATGCTTGCTGGTTTGTCCCTTGGAGAATACTCTGCCTTGGTGGCTAGCGGTGCCTTGGATTTTGAAGAAGCTGTTGCCTTGGTTGCTAAGCGTGGCGCCTATATGGAAGAAGCGGCCCCTGCTGGTTCTGGCAAGATGGTAGCAGTTCTCAATACGCCAGTAGAGGTTATTGAAGAAGTCTGTCGAAAAGCTTCTGAACTTGGAGTAGTTACCCCAGCCAACTATAATACACCTGCACAAATCGTGATTGGTGGAGAAGTGGTAGCAGTTGATCGAGCTGTCGAACTCTTGCAGGAAGCAGGAGCTAAACGCTTGATTCCTCTTAAGGTTTCAGGACCTTTTCATACCGCTCTCCTTGAGCCTGCTAGCCAGAAACTAGCTGAAACTCTAGCTCAGGTAAGTTTTTCAGATTTTACTTGTCCTCTAGTTGGCAATACAGAAGCTGCAGTTATGCAAAAAGAAGACATTGCTCAACTCTTGACGCGTCAGGTCAAAGAGCCAGTTCGTTTCTATGAAAGTATTGCAGTTATGCAAGAAGCAGGCGTAACTAACTTTATCGAGATTGGACCGGGGAAAGTCTTGTCAGGCTTTGTCAAAAAAATTGATAAGACAGCTAAACTAGCCAATGTTGAAGATCAGGCTAGTTTGGAAACTTTGCTAGAAAACAAGTAATCCCTTCTCCCATAAATACAAGAGAAAACAGGAGAAAAGAATGCAACTAAAAAATAAAAATATCTTTATTACAGGTTCGAGTCGTGGAATTGGTCTTGCCATTGCCCATAAGTTTGCTCAAACAGGAGCCAATATTGTCTTAAACAGTCGTGGGACAATCTCAGAGGACTTGCTAGCAGAGTTTTCAAACTATGGTGTCAAGGTGGTTCCTATATCAGGAGACGTGTCCGATTTTGCAGACGCTAAGCGTATGGTTGATCAAGCTATTGCTGAGCTGGGTTCAGTAGATGTTTTGGTCAACAATGCAGGGATTACCCAAGATACCCTTATGCTCAAGATGACAGAAGCGGATTTTGAAAAAGTACTCAAGGTTAACTTGACTGGTGCCTTTAACATGACACAATCAGTCTTAAAACCGATGATGAAAGCCAGAGAAGGTGCTATCATTAATATGTCTAGTGTTGTTGGTTTGATGGGAAATATCGGTCAAGCTAACTATGCAGCTTCTAAGGCTGGTTTGATTGGTTTTACCAAGTCTGTGGCGCGTGAAGTGGCCAATCGCAATATCAGAGTTAATGCTATTGCACCTGGAATGATTGAGTCCGATATGACAGCTGTTCTATCAGACAAGGTAAAAGATGCTATGCTGGCACAAATTCCTATGAAAGAATTTGGGCAGGCAGAGCAGGTTGCAGATTTAACAGTATTTTTAGCAGGCCAAGATTATCTAACTGGTCAAGTGGTTGCCATTGATGGTGGCTTAAGTATGTAGCAGAAGCTAGAGGTAAAAAAGATGAAACTAAATCGCGTAGTAGTAACAGGTTATGGAGTAACATCTCCAATCGGAAATACACCAGAAGAATTTTGGAATAGTTTGACAACTGGAAAAATCGGAATTGGTCAAATTACGAAATTTGATCATAGTGACTTTGATGTGCATAATGCAGCAGAAATCCAAGATTTTCCTTTTGATAAATACTTTGTTAAGAAAGATACCAATCGTTTCGATAACTATTCTTTGTATGCCTTGTACGCAGCCCAAGAGGCTGTCAATCACGCTAATCTCGATGTAGAGACTCTTGATAAAGATCGTTTTGGTGTTATTGTGGCCTCTGGTATTGGTGGAATCAAGGAAATTGAAGATCAAGTGCTTCGCCTAAATGACAAAGGGCCAAAACGTGTGAAACCATTGACCCTTCCGAAAGCCTTGCCAAATATGGCTTCAGGAAATGTTGCTATGCGTTTTGGAGCAAACGGTGTTTGTAAATCTATCAATACTGCCTGCGCTTCATCAAATGACGCGATTGGGGATGCCTTCCGCTCAATTAAATTTGGTTTCCAAGACGTTATGTTGGTAGGTGGTTCAGAAGCCTCTATCACACCTTTTGCTATTGCTGGTTTCCAAGCCCTAACTGCTCTCTCAACTACAGAGGACCCAACTCGTGCTTCCATTCCATTTGATAAGGACCGTAATGGTTTTGTCATGGGTGAAGGTTCTGGGATGTTGGTTCTTGAAAGCCTTGAACACGCTGAAAAACGTGGGGCTACTATCCTGGCTGAAGTAGTTGGTTACGGAAATACTTGTGATGCTTACCACATGACTTCACCACATCCAGAAGGTCAGGGAGCTATCAAGGCCATTAAACTAGCCTTGGAAGAAGCTGAGATTTCTCCAGAGCAAGTAGCCTATGTCAATGCTCACGGAACGTCAACTCCTGCTAATGAAAAAGGAGAAAGTGGTGCGATTGTGGCTGTTCTTGGTAAGGAAGTGCCTGTATCATCAACCAAGTCTTTCACAGGACATTTGCTGGGGGCTGCAGGCGCGGTAGAAGCTATCGTAACAATCGAGGCTATGCGTCATAACTTTGTACCAATGACAGCTGGAACAAGTGAAGTATCAGATTATATCGAAGCCAATGTCGTTTATGGACAAGGCTTGGAGCAAGAAATTCCATACGCTATTTCAAATACTTTTGGTTTTGGTGGCCACAATGCAGTTCTTGCTTTCAAACGTTGGGAGAATAAATAAGTATGAATTTAAACGATATTAAAGACTTGATGGCCCAATTTGACCAGTCAAGTTTGAGAGAATTTTCTTATAAAAATGGGACGGATGAGTTGCAGTTTAGCAAGAATGAAGCGAGACTGGTGTCTGAAGTTGCAGCTCAAGTCGCTCCGGCGCCCATTCTAGCAACACCAAGTCCAGTAGCTCCTACATCTGCTCCAGTAGAAACTGTAGTGGAAGAAACTTCGGCTCCAGCTGAAGCAAGTGTAGTTGCTGAGGGAGATCTTGTAGAGAGCCCACTTGTTGGAGTGGCTTACTTGGCTGCTGGCCCAGATAAACCTGCCTTTGTAACAGTTGGTGATAGTGTTAAAAAAGGTCAAACATTGGTCATTATCGAAGCCATGAAAGTCATGAATGAAATTCCAGCACCTAAGGATGGTGTGGTAACGGAAATTCTCGTTTCTAACGAAGAAATGGTTGAGTTTGGTAAAGGATTGGTACGTATCAAATGATCGATATTCAAGGAATCAAAGAAGCCCTTCCCCACCGTTATCCTATGCTACTAGTAGACCGTGTGTTGGAAGTGAGCGAGGATACCATTGTTGCCATCAAAAATGTGACCATCAATGAGCCCTTCTTTAATGGTCATTTCCCTCAATACCCTGTTATGCCAGGTGTTCTGATCATGGAAGCCTTGGCGCAAACAGCGGGTGTCTTGGAGTTGTCTAAACCTGAAAATAAAGGGAAACTGGTCTTTTACGCTGGTATGGACAAGGTTAAGTTTAAGAAGCAAGTTGTACCAGGCGACCAATTGGTTATGACAGCGACTTTTGTAAAACGTCGTGGCACCATTGCTGTGGTTGAAGCAAAGGCTGAAGTGGATGGCAAGCTTGCAGCTAGTGGTACTCTAACCTTTGCAATTGGGAACTAAGGAGGTTCTCCATGTTTCGAAAAATTTTAATTGCCAATCGTGGTGAAATTGCGGTTCGTATTATCCGTGCGGCGCGTGAACTGGGGATCGCGACGGTGGCTGTTTATTCAACTGCTGATAAGGAAGCCCTTCATACGCTTTTGGCAGATGAAGCGGTTTGTATCGGTCCTGGTAAATCAACTGAGTCTTATCTCAATATCAATGCGGTTCTATCAGCTGCAGTCTTGACTGAGGCAGAAGCCATTCACCCCGGTTTTGGCTTTCTCAGTGAAAATTCCAAATTTGCAACCATGTGTGAAGAGGTGGGGATTAAGTTTATCGGCCCATCTGGTCATGTCATGGATATGATGGGAGACAAAATCAATGCGCGTGCTCAGATGATAAAAGCAGGTGTGCCTGTCATTCCAGGTTCAGATGGAGAAGTCCATAACTCTGAAGAAGCTTTGATTGTTGCTGAAAAAATTGGCTATCCTGTTATGCTCAAGGCTTCAGCAGGTGGTGGTGGTAAAGGGATTCGTAAGGTTGAAAAACCAGAAGACCTCGTATCAGCCTTTGAAACGGCCTCTAGCGAAGCCAAGGCAAATTATGGCAATGGTGCCATGTACATAGAACGGGTTATCTATCCAGCTCGTCACATTGAGGTTCAAATTCTAGGAGATGAGCATGGACATGTGATTCACTTGGGGGAACGGGATTGTTCTCTTCAACGGAATAACCAAAAGGTTTTAGAAGAAAGTCCTTCAATTGCAATCGGCAAAACGCTACGCAATGAAATTGGTTCTGCTGCTGTTCGAGCTGCAGAGTCTGTTGGCTATGAGAATGCAGGGACCATTGAGTTTCTGCTTGATGAAGCAAGTGGCAATTTCTATTTCATGGAAATGAATACACGTGTTCAGGTAGAGCATCCAGTAACAGAGTTTGTTTCAGGTGTGGATATCGTTAAGGAACAGATTCGCATTGCGGCAGGTCAGCCTCTGTCTGTTAAGCAAGAAGATATTGTTCTACGTGGGCATGCTATCGAGTGTCGGATCAATGCAGAAAATCCAGCCTTCAACTTTGCTCCTAGTCCAGGTAAGATTACCAATCTCTATCTGCCAAGTGGTGGAGTTGGCTTGCGCGTGGATTCAGCAGTTTATCCAGGCTATACCATTCCACCTTATTATGATAGTATGATTGCCAAAATCATCGTACACGGCGAAAATCGTTTTGACGCCTTGATGAAAATGCAACGTGCCCTCTATGAATTAGAGATTGAAGGGGTGCAGACCAATGCAGATTTCCAGCTTGACCTTATTTCAGATCGCAATGTCATTGCTGGAGATTACGATACTTCCTTCTTGATGGAAACCTTTTTACCCAAATATCAAGAAAAAGAATAAAATGACTTCAAGAGTTTAAACCGAAAAGGGGAATCAATGACTCTATTTAGTAAAAAAGATAAGTATATTCGAATCAATCCCAATCGTTCGGTTAGGGAAAAACCTCAAGCCAAGCCAGAGGTTCCAGATGAATTATTCTCTCAGTGTCCAGGTTGTAAGCATACCATCTATCAGAAGGATCTGGGAAGTGAGCGCATCTGTCCACATTGTAGCTATACCTTTCGTATTTCTGCCCAAGAACGCTTGGCTTTGACGATTGATATGGGAACCTTCAAGGAATTGTTTACAGGGATTGAGAGCAAGGATCCCTTGCATTTCCCTGGTTATCAAAAGAAACTAGCAACTATGCGTGAAAAAACAGGTCTGGATGAAGCCGTTGTGACAGGAACAGCTCTTATAAAAGGTCAGACTGTGGCTCTTGGGATTATGGATTCCAACTTTATCATGGCTTCTATGGGTACGGTTGTAGGGGAAAAAATCACTCGTTTGTTTGAGTATGCGACGGTTGAACAATTACCAGTTATTCTCTTCACAGCCTCTGGTGGGGCCCGTATGCAGGAAGGAATCATGAGTCTCATGCAGATGGCCAAGATCTCTGCAGCGGTTAAACGCCATTCAAATGCAGGCCTCTTTTACCTTACCATTTTGACTGATCCAACGACAGGTGGTGTGACAGCTTCTTTCGCTATGGAAGGCGATATCATTTTGGCTGAACCACAGAGTTTGGTTGGTTTTGCAGGGCGTCGTGTGATTGAAAACACGGTTCGTGAAAGCTTGCCTGAGGATTTCCAAAAGGCAGAATTTCTACTTGAGCATGGCTTTGTGGATGCTATCGTTAAAAGAAGAGATTTGCCAGATACGATTGCAAGCCTAGTCAGATTGCATGGAGGGGGTCCTAGATGAATATTGCAAAAATAGTCAGAGAAGCGCGTGAGCAGAGTCGCTTGACAACCTTGGACTTTGCTGCAGGCATTTTTGATGACTTTATCCAATTACACGGTGACCGTTCTTTTCGTGACGATGGTGCAGTTGTTGGTGGTATTGGCTGGCTTGGAGAGCAAGCTGTAACAGTGGTTGGTATCCAAAAAGGCAAGAGTTTACAAGATAACCTTAAACGGAATTTTGGTCAACCGCATCCAGAAGGTTACCGCAAGGCCCTACGGTTGATGAAACAGGCTGAAAAGTTTGGCCGTCCAGTAGTGACCTTTATCAACACAGCAGGTGCCTATCCTGGTGTCGGAGCAGAAGAACGCGGACAGGGAGAAGCTATTGCTCGCAATCTCATGGAAATGAGTGATTTGAAAGTTCCTATTATTGCTATCATTATCGGTGAAGGTGGTTCTGGTGGGGCTCTGGCTCTAGCAGTCGCAGACCGTGTTTGGA
Source organism: Streptococcus sp. 27098_8_103 (assembly GCF_041432345.1). Lineage (GTDB taxonomy): Bacteria > Bacillota > Bacilli > Lactobacillales > Streptococcaceae > Streptococcus > Streptococcus mitis_BV. The sequence goes on along the minus strand of NZ_JAPVZK010000019.1, from coordinate 3,290 downwards.
TGCTGGAAAATTCTATCTATGCCATTCTCAGTCCAGAAGGTTTTGCTTCCATTCTATGGAAAGATGGCAGTCGTGCCATGGAAGCGGCAGAACTGATGAAAATCACTTCGCATGAACTGTTAGAAATGGACGTGGTGGACAAGGTGATTTCTGAAGCAGGACTTTCTAGTAAAGAACTGATTAAGAGTGTCAAGAAAGAACTTCAAACTGAGCTAGCTATACTTTTACAAAAACCGTTAGAAGCGTTGTTGGAAGAGCGTTACCAACGATTTAGAAAATACTAATACCTCAGAATACATAAAAACTAGAACTGGCAGTCAGTTCTAGTTTTTATGTGTTTCTTACTCTGTATCAAGGACGAAGTAAAAGGTGCTTGGAAGACCAAACACCTTTTCGATTATTCATTTTCTTCAGTTACAAATTGACTAAGCAGTCCATTGATAAAACGGGCTGATTTTTGATCTGAAAAATTCTTAGCAAGTTCAATAGCTTCATTGACTGCTACCAGCTGAGGTGTATCAAATGATGTGATTTCAAAGATACCTAAGCGTAGTAAGTTTTTTTCGACCAAAGTCAAGCGTTCAACTGTCCAGCCTGACTTGAGGTGCTGGTTGATTTGTTTATCCAACTCGTCTTTTTGAGCTTGAACGCCAGAAACCAAGTTCAGAAGAAAGGCAGGGATTTGCACATCTGCATCTTCACGGTCATGCGTGTAGGCAAAGTGACAAGCTGTTTCCATATCTGTGCCGAATTCAAGGCTCATGAGAGCTTGAAAAGCGCATTTACGAAGTTCGCGTCTAGATTCTAATAATGGACTAGTCATTGAGGAAGTCCTCGTTAAATAGATCTTTCAACTCAGGTTTTGGTGTTTTATCTGGAACGATTCCTGCAACATGGATGTTGACAGCAGAAAGTTCCACATCAGCCATATCACGAACAGCATCTTTGACTGCTTTTTGAATAGCAAGAGCAACTTTTGGTACCTTCACACCGTACTCAAGATAGAGGTAGATGTCAGCAGTTAGTTCTTCGTTGCTTTCTTTTAAGTAGACGCCACGACCAAGAGAGAGTTTTGATAGGGTATCAGATACGGATTTATTTGAAAATGAGTGGACACCATCAACTTTAGCAGTTGCGATGGCAATGATTTTTTCAAGTACACGTGGAGCGATAACGATTTCGCCAAATTGTTCTTCAGTTCCCATAGAATGACCTCTTTCTAGAGATTAGGCACGAGAAACGTAAGTTCCTTCTGCAGTGTTGATGATCAATTTTTGTCCAGCTTCGATGAAGTCAGGAACGTTGACAACAAGTCCAGTTTCCATAGTTGCTGGTTTACCAGAACCTGTAACAGTAGCACCCTTGATAGATGGTTGTGTTTCAGCAACTGTCAATTCAACAGTAGTTGGTACAGTTACACCGATTACTTCAGTTCCGTAGAATTGGATTTTCACATCAGAGTTTTCAAGGATGTAAAGCAATTCATTTTCAACGTTTACGACTGGGATTTCGTATTGGTCGTAAGTTTCAGTGTTCATGAAGTAGGCAGTTTCATCCATTTTGTACAAGTATTGAGCTGGAACAGTCTCGATAATAGCTTGTTCGAATTTTTCTTCTGGACGGTAGCTTGTATCAAAAGTAGAACCAGTACGGACATCACGTAATTTCATACGCATGATTGTGTTTCCTTTACCTGGTTTGTGGTGGCTAGCTTCCAAAACGCGGATCAATTTTCCGTCTGCAGTTTCAAATGTCATACCAGCTTTCAATTTGCTTGCTTCAATCATGTTTTTACCTCTTTAATAAATATTATTACTCTTCATTTTACCATAAAATCTTCTGGAAATAAAGCCAAAATAGTTAATGGGATTTGGTAGGGGAGAAAAGCTAATTTCTCAAAGTAACTTCCACTTGCCCAACCAAAGTGGAAATTAGTCTAAAACGGATTTTTATGGTGGAATTAAGTGTGAGACGTTTGAGTTAGAAATGAGGTCTACTATGACAAAACATAAACACCTTACCCTTTCAGACCGTAATGATATCCAATTAGGCTTAGAGCGCGGTGAAACCTTCAAAGCTATCGGACAATCCATTCTAAAAGACCCAACTACTGTTTCCAAAGAAGTCAAACGAAACAGACAAGTCCGAGAGTCTACATGCCATAACCTTCCTTGCCCTCTACTCGACAAAGCTCCCTTTGTCTGTAACGGCTGCCCTAAAAGAAGACAAAATTGTGGCTATAAGAAGATTTTCTACCTCGCTAAGCAAGCTCAAAAACAGTACGAACAAACTCTTATCGAAGCTCGTGAAGGAACTCCTCTCAATTCCAAGACATTCTGGGACATGGACAAAGTCATTTCTGATGGTGTTAAAAAGGGACAACACATCTATCATATCCTCAAAACTCATAACCTTGATGTCAGTTCCTCAACCGTCTATCGACACATCCGAAAAGGATACCTATCTATCGCTCCTATTGACCTAGCCAGAGCCGTTAAATTCAAAGAAAGACGGAAAAGTAAGCTACCTTCCATCCCTAAAGAAGCTAAAAAAGGCCGTTCCTATGAGGATTTCCAAAATTATTTGGCTCTTAAGCAACTGAACTCTTGGCTGGAAATGGACACCGTTATGGGCAGGATGGGAGGTAAAGTCCTACTCACCTTCAACCTGTCTTTCTGTAACTTTATCTTCGCTAGACTTCTGGATAATAAAACTACCCTTGAGGTTACCAAACACCTCTATGACATCAAGAACACTCTTCACCAAGCGGACAAAGATTTCTTCCAACTCTTCCCTGTCATCCTGACAGATAATGGTGGAGAGTTTGCCAGGGTTGATGACATCGAAATGGATGTGCGAGGAGAGAGTAAACTCTTCTTTTGTGACCCTAATCGCTCTGACCAGAAAGGGAGAATTGAGAAAAATCACACGCTGATTCGCGACATTCTACCTAAGGAAACTTCTTTTGACAACTTAACTCAAGAGGACATCAATCTCGTTTGTTCGCATGTCAACAGTGTCAAACGTGCTGCTTTGAATGGAAAGTCAGCCTATGAACTCTTTGCCTTTACTTACGGAGAAGAGATTCCTAAACTTCTAGGTATTTCTAAAATACCTGCAGAAGACGTCTGTCAGTCGTCTAAATTACTCCAACATAAGTTCTAAAAACTAACCTTTAACCGCATTCAAACGTCTCACACTAACTTCCACCATAGCGGAACTTAATCTGAAACGCTTTCAGATGAGGGGATTTTGTGCGCTCTTTTTTCTATTCATTTTGGCTACAAAAA
>NZ_JAPVZK010000018.1:0-41708 GCF_041432345.1 Streptococcus sp. 27098_8_103 | reverse complement strand
TGTCTACGTTAAATAAAAAAATCTTCCAATTCCCTTGCAAAAATGAAGAAAGTGTGATAACATAGTACAGTATGTGGTGCTAGCACATCCGCTATATTAGATCTAATAGGAGGAAAACACAATGGCTAAAGTATGTTACTTTACAGGTCGTAAGACTGTATCAGGAAACAACCGTTCACACGCGATGAACCAAACAAAACGTGCCGTAAAACCAAACCTTCAAAAAGTTACTGTTCTTATCGATGGTAAACCTAAAAAAGTTTGGGCTTCAGCTCGTGCTTTGAAATCAGGTAAAGTTGAACGCGTTTAATAATAAAAGTAAGGAGACCTTAGGGTCTTTTTTCTTTTGTTGTGGGTATAAAATCATTTGAAAAACGGAGTAAATATCCGCTGATACAGTATTCTGCTTTTACACTTGGGCTGAAATATGATAAAATAGAGTATCAACTAGTTGAGGTAAAAAGGATGACTGTAAAAATTAATACAAAAGATGGTCAAATCGAACTAACAGATGAAGTGATTGCAACCGTAGTAGGTGGAGCAGCAACTGAGATTTTTGGTGTGGTCGGTATGGCTAGTAAAAATGCCCTCAAAGATAATTTCCAAGCCCTTCTAGGTAAGGAAAATTATTCTAAAGGTGTCGTCGTAAAGGCGGCCGAAGATGGTAGTATTGCAGTTGATGTATATACCGTGTTGAGTTACGGAACAAAGATTAGCGAAGTGTCAAAAAACATTCAAGAGCGTGTTCGTTTTAGCTTGGAAAACCAGCTTGGAATTACTGCTCAGACTGTAAATGTCTACATTCAAAATATCAAAGTTGTAGGAGAATAACCGTGTCAAAAATTACTACTAGCTTATTTCAAGAAATGGTGCAGGCTGCATCAACTCGCTTGAATAAGCAAGCTGAATATGTCAATTCATTAAACGTCTTCCCAGTTCCAGATGGAGATACTGGTACAAATATGGGAATGACCATTGAAAATGGTGCTAAGGAAGTTGCAGACAAGCCAGCTTCTACAGTTGGAGAGGTAGCGAGTATTCTTGCTAAAGGGCTTTTGATGGGTGCGCGTGGGAACTCAGGAGTTATTACGTCTCAGCTTTTCCGTGGATTTTCACAAGCCATCAAGGATAAAGACGAGTTAACAGGTCAAGACTTAGCCCTTGCCTTCCAATCAGGTGTGGAAGTTGCCTACAAGGCCGTAATGAAACCAGTTGAAGGAACGATTTTGACAGTTTCTCGTGGTGCTGCTATCGGTGCTAAGAAAAAAGCTGAACAAACAGATGACGCTGTTGAAGTCATGCGCGCAGCCTTGGAAGGTGCTAAAACAGCTCTAGCTAAAACGCCAGACATGCTTCCAGTATTGAAAGAGGTTGGTGTTGTAGACTCAGGTGGTCAAGGACTGGTCTTCATCTACGAAGGTTTCCTTTCAGCCCTTACTGGCGAATATATTGCATCTGAGGATTTTGTAGCGACTCCAGCCAACATGAGTGAAATGATCAATGCTGAACATCATAAGTCTGTAGCTGGTCATGTAGCGACTGAGGACATTACCTTTGGTTATTGTACTGAAATCATGGTAGCTCTTAAGCAAGGTCCAACCTATGCTAAAGATTTTGACTATGACGAGTTCCGTAACTACTTGAATGAACTTGGGGATTCTCTCCTCGTTGTTAACGATGATGAAATCGTCAAAGTTCATGTCCATACAGAAGATCCAGGACTTGTTATGCAAGAAGGTCTCAAATATGGTAGCTTGGTCAAGGTAAAAGTTGACAATATGCGTAACCAACACGAAGCGCAGGTTGAGAAAGAAGCTGCTCAAGTTAGCAAACCAGCTGAAGAAAAAGAGTATGCTTTGATTGCTGTGGTGGCTGGTAAAGGTCTAGCAGATATCTTCCGTTCTCAAGGTGTGGATTATGTTATCGAAGGCGGTCAAACCATGAACCCTTCAACAGAAGACTTTATCAAGGCTGTTGAACAGGTCAACGCTCGTAACATCATCTTCCTGCCAAACAACAAAAACATCTTCATGGCAGCTCAATCTGCAGCAGAAGTTTTGGAGCAACCAGCAGTAGTGGTAGAAGCCCGTACTCTTCCTCAAGGTTTGACAAGTCTTCTTGCCTTTGACCCAAGCAAGTCCATCGAAGAAAACCAAGAGCGTATGACTGCTGCTCTTAGCGATGTTGTTAGTGGAAGCGTCACAACAGCTGTTCGTGATACAACAATCGATGGTTTAGAAATCCATGAAAACGATAATCTTGGTATGGTTGATGGGAAAATCCTCGTGTCAAACCCTGATATGCACCAAACCTTGACAGAAACCTTGAAACATATGTTGGATGAAGATAGTGAAATCGTAACCTTCTATGTCGGTGAAGACGGAAGTGAAGAACTTGCCAATGAAATTGCTCAAGAAATCGCAGAAGAATTCGAAGATGTTGAAGTCGAAATCCACCAAGGCCAACAACCTGTTTACCCATATCTATTTAGTGTAGAATAAGATTAATGAAGAACTGAGAAATCAGTTCTTTTTTCTTTTTTAGTAAATGAAATCGGTATCTTTTTAATAAAAACAAAAATAACATTCATAAATAAACGTTAAAATAGAAAATTCAGAAAATTTCTTCTTTTCTCTTGAAAAATTTTGAAAAAATGGTATGATAGTAACAAGTTATTTTTAAGAGAAGAGAAAGGGGAACAATGGAGAAAATCAGTTTAGAATCTCCTAAGACGGGGTCGGACCTAGTTTTGGAAACACTTCGTGATTTAGGAATTGATACCATCTTTGGTTATCCTGGTGGTGCGGTCTTGCCTTTTTATGATGCGATATATAATTTTAAAGGCATTCGCCACATTCTAGGACGCCATGAGCAAGGTTGTCTGCATGAAGCTGAAGGTTATGCCAAATCAACTGGAAAGTTGGGTGTTGCCGTCGTCACTAGCGGACCGGGAGCAACAAATGCCATTACAGGGATTGCAGATGCCATGAGCGATAGCGTTCCCCTTTTGGTCTTTACAGGTCAGGTGGCGCGAGCAGGTATTGGGAAGGATGCCTTTCAGGAGGCAGACATCGTGGGAATTACCATGCCAATCACTAAGTACAATTACCAAGTTCGTGAGACGGCAGATATTCCTCGTATCATTACAGAAGCTGTTCATATCGCAACAACAGGTCGACCAGGGCCGGTCGTAATTGACCTACCTAAAGACGTATCTGCTTTAGAAACCGACTTCATCTATTCACCAGAAGTGAACCTACCAAGTTATCAACCGACTCTTGAGCCGAATGATATGCAAATCAAGAAAATTTTGAAGCAATTGTCCAAGGCTAAAAAACCAGTCTTGTTAGCTGGTGGGGGGATTAGTTATGCTGAAGCAGCTGCAGAATTAAATGAATTTGCAGAACGCTATCAAATTCCGGTGGTAACCAGTCTTTTGGGACAAGGAACGATTGCAACGAGTCATCCACTCTTCCTTGGAATGGGAGGCATGCACGGGTCATTCGCAGCTAATATTGCCATGACGGAAGCGGACTTTATGATTAGTATTGGTTGTCGTTTCGATGATCGCTTGACGGGGAATCCTAAGACCTTCGCTAAGAATGCTAAGGTTGCCCACATTGATATTGACCCAGCCGAGATTGGCAAGATTATCAGTGCAGATATTCCTGTAGTTGGAGATGCTAAGAAAGCCTTGCAAATGTTGTTGGCGGAACCAACCGTTCATAACAATACTGAGAAATGGATTGAAAAAGTTACCAAAGACAAGAACCGCGTTCGTTCTTATGATAAGAAAGAGCGTGTGGTTCAGCCGCAAGCTGTTATTGAACGAATTGGTGAATTGACGAATGGAGATGCCATTGTGGTAACAGACGTTGGTCAACACCAAATGTGGACAGCCCAGTATTATCCCTACCAAAATGAACGTCAGTTAGTGACTTCAGGTGGTTTGGGAACCATGGGATTTGGAATTCCAGCAGCAATTGGAGCTAAAATTGCTAACCCAGATAAGGAAGTAGTCTTGTTTGTTGGGGATGGCGGTTTCCAAATGACTAACCAGGAATTGGCTATTTTGAACATTTACAAGGTGCCAATCAAGGTGGTTATGCTGAACAACCACTCACTTGGAATGGTTCGCCAATGGCAGGAATCCTTCTATGAAGGTAGAACGTCAGAGTCAGTCTTTGATACCCTTCCTGATTTCCAATTGATGGCACAAGCTTATGGCATTAAAAACTATAAGTTTGACAATCCTGAGACCTTGGCTCAAGACCTTGAAGTCATCACTGAGAATGTTCCTATGCTAATCGAGGTAGATATTTCTCGTAAGGAACAGGTGTTACCAATGGTACCAGCTGGTAAGAGTAATCATGAGATGTTGGGGGTGAAGTTCCATGCGTAGAATGTTAACAGCAAAACTACAAAATCGTTCAGGAGTCCTCAATCGCTTTACCGGTGTCCTGTCTCGTCGTCAGGTTAATATCGAAAGCATCTCTGTTGGAGCAACAGAAGATCCGAATGTATCGCGGATCACCATTATTATTGATGTAGCTTCACATGATGAAGTGGAGCAAATTATCAAGCAACTCAATCGTCAGATTGATGTGATTCGCATTCGTGATATCACAGACAAGCCTCATTTGGAGCGCGAGGTGATTTTGGTTAAGATGTCAGCGCCAGCTGAGAAGCGAGCTGAGATTCTAGCAATTATTCAACCTTTCCGTGCAACAGTGGTAGACGTAGCGCCAAGCTCGATTACCATTCAAATGACTGGAAATGCTGAAAAGAGTGAAGCTCTATTGCGAGTCATTCGACCGTACGGTATTCGTAATATTGCTCGAACTGGTGCAACTGGATTTACCCGCGATTAATACTCTTCGAAAATCTCTTCAAATCACGTCAGCTTTGCCTTGCCGTACTCAAGTACAGCCTGCGGCTAGCTTCCTAATTTGCTCTTTGATTTTCATTGAGTATAAAAATATTTTAAATTTGTTAAACCAGCCTAAAAGGCAATAAATAATAGAAAAGAGAGAAAAACTATGGCAGTTCAAATGGAATATGAAAAAGATGTTAAAGTAGCAGCACTTGACGGTAAAAAAATCGCCGTTATCGGTTATGGTTCACAAGGACATGCGCATGCTCAAAACTTGCGTGACTCAGGTCGTGATGTCATCATCGGTGTACGTCCAGGTAAATCTTTTGACAAAGCAAAAGAAGATGGATTTGACACTTACACAGTAGCAGAAGCAACTAAATTGGCTGACGTTATCATGATTTTGGCACCAGACGAAATCCAACAAGAATTGTACGAAGCAGAAATCGCTCCAAACTTGGAAGCTGGAAATGCAGTTGGATTTGCTCATGGTTTCAATATCCACTTTGAGTTTATCAAAGTTCCTGCGGATGTAGATGTCTTTATGTGTGCTCCTAAAGGACCAGGACACTTGGTACGTCGTACTTATGAAGAAGGATTTGGTGTTCCAGCTCTTTACGCAGTATATCAAGATGCAACAGGAAATGCTAAAAACATTGCTATGGACTGGTGTAAAGGTGTTGGAGCAGCTCGTGTAGGTCTTCTTGAAACAACTTACAAAGAAGAAACTGAAGAAGATTTGTTTGGTGAACAAGCTGTACTTTGTGGTGGTTTGACTGCCCTTATCGAAGCAGGTTTCGAAGTCTTGACAGAAGCAGGTTACGCTCCAGAATTGGCTTACTTTGAAGTTCTTCACGAAATGAAATTGATCGTCGACTTGATCTACGAAGGTGGCTTCAAGAAAATGCGTCAATCAATTTCAAACACTGCTGAGTACGGTGACTATGTATCAGGTCCACGTGTAATTACTGAGCAAGTTAAAGAAAACATGAAAGCTGTTTTGGCAGACATCCAAAATGGTAAATTTGCAAATGACTTTGTAAATGACTATAAAGCTGGACGTCCAAAATTGACTGCTTACCGTGAACAAGCAGCTAACCTTGAAATTGAAAAAGTTGGTGCAGAATTGCGTAAAGCAATGCCATTCGTTGGTAAAAACGACGATGATGCATTTAAAATCTATAACTAATTGATAGAAATTAAGGTGAAGGCGAGTTGGGGGACTAACTCGCTTTTATAATCAATTCATCTCTTTTTAAAAGGATGGATTGAGATAAGTATGAAATAGTCTAGGAGAAAATGATGTTAAGTTCAAAAGATATAATCAAGGCTCATAAGGTCTTGAATGGTGTGGTCGTTAATACACCACTGGATTATGACCATTATTTATCGGAGAAGTATGGTGCTAAGATTTATTTGAAAAAGGAAAATGCTCAACGTGTTCGTTCTTTTAAGATCCGTGGTGCCTATTATGCCATTTCGCAGCTCAGCAAGGAAGAGCGTGAGCGTGGGGTAGTCTGTGCTTCTGCGGGGAATCATGCGCAGGGAGTTGCCTATACTTGTAATGAGATGAAAATTCCTGCTACTATTTTTATGCCAATTACAACTCCGCAACAAAAAATTGGACAAGTTCGCTTTTTTGGTGGGGACTTCGTGACTATTAAATTAGTTGGAGATACTTTTGATGCCTCAGCCAAAGCAGCTCAAGAATTTACAGTTTCTGAAAATCGTACTTTTATTGATCCTTTTGATGATGCCCATGTTCAGGCAGGTCAAGGAACAGTTGCTTATGAGATTTTAGAAGAAGCTCGAAAAGAATCGATTGATTTTGATGCTGTCTTAGTTCCTGTTGGAGGTGGTGGTCTCATTGCTGGGGTTTCTACCTATATCAAGGAAACAAGTCCAGAAATTGAAGTTATCGGAGTAGAGGCTAATGGGGCACGTTCCATGAAGGCCGCCTTTGAAGCTGGTGGACCTGTTAAACTCAAAGAAATTGACAAATTTGCGGATGGGATTGCTGTACAAAAGGTAGGTCAATTGACCTATGAAGCAACTCGTCAACATGTTCAAACTTTGGTAGGTGTCGATGAGGGATTGATTTCTGAAACCTTGATTGACCTTTATTCTAAGCAAGGGATAGTCGCAGAGCCTGCTGGAGCAGCTAGTATCGCCTCTCTAGAGGTTTTAGCTGAATATATCAAGGGGAAAACCATTTGTTGTATCATTTCTGGAGGAAATAATGATATCAACCGTATGCCAGAAATGGAAGAGCGCGCCTTGATTTATGATGGGATCAAGCATTACTTTGTGGTTAATTTTCCACAGCGTCCAGGGGCCTTGCGTGAGTTTGTAAATGATATCTTGGGGCCAAATGATGATATCACACGTTTTGAGTATATTAAGCGAGCTAGCAAGGGAACAGGACCAGTATTAATTGGGATTGCCTTGGCAGATAAGCATGATTATGCAGGCTTGATTCGTCGAATGGAAGGTTTTGATCCATCTTATATTAACTTAAATGGTAATGAAACGCTCTATAATATGCTTGTCTGAGGACTAATAAAAAAATATCATATTATTTGCACAACTGATGTATAGGTGCTATAATGAGGGTGAAGAAAGGGGGCGATTCCTATGGACTTAGGAAATCGATTACGCTATTTCTATCACAAGTCATTATAGTACCTATTATTTTTTGATTCAGTTTATAGTAAGGGAGTAAATTTACTTGTTATATATAAGGCGTATTTTTAGAATCCACTATTTTATATATGTCTAATCTGAAATTTGGTTAAATATAATAGGAATTAGAAAAAATAATCAATACTAATGAGAAACCTTATACTGAGTTAACTGAGAAGAGTGATAAGATACTAAGAAGATAAAAACAGTGGAAAATGTTAGAAGATAGGATACTATTGTCTCCTAACGACTCATCTTTTTATAGGTTTGAAGAAATAAAAAGGAATATTGATAAAGTAAATAAATAGTACCAGTTGATCAAGTGAAAAGTGCTTATAAAGGCAGGAAGAATACCAAAGAAGGAGAAGAGAAATAATAATTAGTAATAGTGTGGAGAGAAAGTCTTTCACTATTAGAAATATTGTTTTAAAGTTGGATAAATAGAATAAAGTTGAAGATAAAACCTGTCTAACCTATCCCGAACTGGCATTTGTAAATTATGAATATTTTTACAAACAAAAGAGTTAATAATACAATTATTTTAAAGGTATTTACTAATGGTTTATAGCAAGTAAAAACCTATATATTATCGGCTTTAATAAGATAGTAACAGAAAAATAAATCATTAATTTTATTGAATATATGTTTTTTTATTGACAAAACACATAAAAACGTATACAATTAAATATCGTAAAGAAGAAAATAGGAGAAGGACATGGCTAAGTCAAACTTTGAAAAAGTAGAATCAGTTGTTGGCTGGGTTCGTGATAAGAAGATCACAGGCTACCGTATCTCTAAAGAAACGAATGCGCGTGAAATGTCTATCATTGCTCTAGCGCAGGGTCGTGCAAAAGTAAAAAATATTTCATTTGAAACAGCTCTAGGTTTAATTGATTTCTATGAAAAAAATCATGAAAAATTTGAAGATTAATCTTTGGATGATGGCGGATTCTTGAATAGGGTCTGCCTTTTCATTTTTTGGCTAGTAAAAAGACTGCACGGTTGATGCAGCCTTTTCTTTTTATTTGAGATAGCGTTGAAGGAATTCTTTTGTACGGTCTTCTTTAGGATTAGTGAAGAGGTCTTCTGGTTTGCCTTCTTCAGCAATCACACCCTTATCCATAAAGATAACACGATGAGAGACATCACGGGCGAATTCCATTTCGTGAGTTACGACAATCATAGTCAAGCCTTCTTGAGCCAGGTCCTGCATGATTTTGAGGACTTCTCCAACCATTTCTGGATCGAGAGCTGATGTTGGTTCATCAAAGAGAATAGCATCCGGATTCATGGAGAGGGCACGAGCGATGGCCACACGTTGTTTTTGACCACCTGAGAGTTGTTTTGGTTTCGCTTGCCAGTAGCGTTCTCCCATGCCGACCTTTTCCAGGTTTTCTTTGGCAATATTTTCAGCTTCTGTACGTTCGCGTTTAAGGACAGTTGTCTGAGCGACAATTGTGTTTTCAAGAACGTTGAGATTTTCAAAGAGGTTAAAGGATTGGAACACCATCCCCAACTTTTCACGGTATTGCGTGAGGTCATAGCCTTTTTCGAGGACGTTTTGTCCATGATAAAGGATTTGTCCATCAGTTGGCGTTTCAAGGAGGTTAATGGAGCGTAGGAAGGTTGATTTTCCGCTTCCAGAGCTTCCGATGATAGAGATTACCTCTCCCTTGCGGACAGTCAGTGAAATGTCTTTTAGCACTTCGTTTTGTCCATAGGATTTTTTGAGGTGTTTAATTTCAAGGATTGCTTGTGTCATTATTTCAAATCCTCCGTTTGCATTTGGTTAGCACCTGTAGTATAGGTATCCATGTCCATGCGGCGTTCGACGAAGCGTAGGATACGTGTTACGGTGAAGGTGAGGACAAAGTAAATCACGGCGATGATTGTAAATGTCTGGAAGTATTGATAGGTTTGTGTTGCCACGGTATTTCCTGAGAAATAAAGTTCGACAACAGAGATAACGTTCAATACAGATGTATCTTTGATATTGATGACAAATTCATTACCAGTTGCTGGTAGGATGTTACGGACTACCTGAGGTAGGACAATCTTACGCATGGTTTGGTTATGAGTCATACCGAGTGCAGTTGCGGCTTCAAATTGTCCCTTGTCAACTGCTAGGATACCACCACGAACGATTTCGGTCATGTAGGCACCGGTGTTGATCGAAACGATGAAGATAGCAGCTAGTGTGCGGTCAAGGTTGATCCCGAAAGCTTGGGCAGTTCCATAGTAGATAACCATCGATTGAACAATCATTGGTGTACCACGGAAAATTTCAATGTAGACATTGAGAATCCAGCCGACTAGTTTTTGTAGGCCGTAAATGGCTTTGTTTTCAGAGAGAGGAGCAGTACGGAAAACACCGATGGCAAGACCGATAATGAGACCTATGATGGTTCCGACGATAGAGATTAAAAGAGTGATACCAGCACCACGCAAGAGTTGTTGCCAGTTTTCAGAAAGAATTTTAGCGACTTGGCTAAAGAAACTACTGCTAGTCTCTTCAGTTGTTGTAGCTTCGGCAGGTTGCTCTTTGATCATACGATCCATCAAGGCAACTTGGTCGTCTTTTGAAATGGTTTCAATGCTGGTATTGATTTGACTAATACGATTGTCATCTTTACGAAGTCCAATGGCAATAGCCGTATCTTCTTCCCCAGTTTTGAAACCTGGTTCTACTTGAACCATTTTAAACTTAGAGTTAGCAGCTTCGGCAGTCAGAGCTTCTGGGCGTTCAGAAACATAAGCATCGATGACACCGGCCTCAAGAGCTTGGCGCATTTGAGCGAAGTCTCCCATGGCTGTTTCTTTTTTAGCACCTGGGATTTGTGCAATCAAGTCATAAAGGTAGACACCTTGTTGAGAAGTGATTTTCGCACTGTTAAAGTCATCCAAAGATTTAGCACTTGCGTAGGCAGAATCTTTTTTGACAAGCAAAACTGGTTCGCTAGTGTAGTAACTGCTTGAAAAGGCAATTTCTTGTTTTCGTTCGGCAGTTGGACTCATACCTGCGATAATCATGTCAATCTTACCAGAAGTAAGGGCAGGGACTAGACCTTCCCACTTGGTTTTAACAACTAAAGGTTCTTTACCTAAGTCCTTAGCGATTTTCTTGGCGATTTGAACATCGTATCCATTAGCGTACTGGTTAGTTCCATCGATTTTGACAGCTCCATTGCTATCATCATCCTGAGTCCAGTTAAAGGGAGCATATGCTGCTTCCATCCCGATGCGTAAATATTCATCGGCTTGGGCAACATTGACAAGTCCCAGCATCAGCAAGAGACTTGTGAAAATAGATAAGTATATTTTTCTCATGATTTCTCCTATTTCTAATCTATTAAAAAATAACTGTCTCCTATTTTATCGAAAAAAACTCTATTTTTCAATATAGGTAAGCCCTTACTTGTGAAAAAATGATATAATGATAGCAAAGATAAAAAGGGGGCTTAGTTGATGAAAAAAACTTTTTTCTTACTGGTGTTAGGCTTGTTTTGCCTTCTTCCACTTTCTGTTTTTGCCATTGATTTCAAGATAAACTCTTATCAAGGAGATTTGTATATTCATGCAGACAATACGGCAGAATTTAGACAGAAGATAGTTTACCAGTTTGAGGAGGACTTTAAAGGTCAAATTGTGGGACTTGGACGGGCTGGCAAGATGCCTAGCGGATTTGACATTGACCCTCATCCAAAGGTTCAGGTCGCGAAAAACGGTGCTGAACTGACAGATGTTACTAGCGAAGTGATAGAAGGGGCAGATGGTTATACTGTTAAAGTTTATAATCCAGGTCAAGATGGCGACACAGTTGAAGTTGACCTCGTTTGGAACTTAAAGAATTTACTTTTCCTTTATGATGACATCGCTGAATTAAATTGGCAACCTCTGACAGATAGTTCAGGAGCTATTGGAAAGTTTGAATTTCATGTAAGGGGAGATAAGGGAGCTGAAAAACTCTTTTTCCATACAGGGAAACTTTTTAGAGAGGGAACGGTTGAAAAGAGTAACCTTGATTATACTATCCGTTTAGACAATCTTCCGGCTAAACGTGGAGTTGAGTTACATGCCTATTGGCCTCGGACCGATTTTGCTAGCGCTAGGGATCAGGGATTGAAAGGGAATCGTTTAGAAGAGTTTAATAAGATAGAAGACTCGATTTTTAAAGAAAAAGATCAGAGTAAACAACTCGTTACTTGGGTGTTTCCTTCCATACTTTCCATCTCTCTGTTATTGAGCGTCTGCTTCTATTTCATCTATAGAAGAAAGACCACTCCTTCGGTTAAATATGCCAAAAATCATCGTCTCTATGAACCACCAATGGAATTAGAACCTATGGTTTTATCAGAGGCTGTCTACTCGACTTCCTTGGATGAAGTGAGTCCTCTAACCAAAGGAGCTGGCAAATTCACCTTTGACCAACTTATTCAAGCTACCTTGTTAGATGTGATTGACCGTGGAAATGTCTCTATTATTTCAGAGGGAGATGCAGTTGGCTTGAGACTGGTAAAAGAAGACGGTTTGTCCAGTTTTGAGAAAGACTGTCTAAATCTAGCTTTTTCAGGCAAAAAAGAAGAAACTCTTTCCAATTTGTTTGCGGATTACAAGGTATCTGATAGTCTTTATCGTAGAGCAAAAGTTTCTGATGAAAAACGGATTCAAGCAAAGGGGCGTCAGCTCAAATCTTCTTTTGAAGAAGTATTGAAAGAGATGCAAGAAGGAGTGAGAAATCGGGTTATCTTCTGGGGACTTCCAGATTATTATCGTCTTTTAACTGGTGGGGAAAAGGCCTTGCAAGTAGGTATGGGTGTCTTGACTATCTTGTCCCTATTTATCGGATTTGGTTTGTTCTTGTACAGTTTGGATGTTTATGGATATCTTTACATCCCCTTGCCAATACTTGGTTTTCTAGGTTTGGTTTTGGCTGTTTTCTATTATTGGAAGCTTCGATTAGATAATCGTGATGGTGTCCTAAATGAAGCAGGAGAAGAAGTATACTATCTCTGGACCAGTTTTGAAAATATGTTGCGTGAGATTGCACGATTGGATCAGGCTGAATTGGAAAGTATTGTGGTCTGGAATCGCCTCTTGGTCTATGCAACCTTATTTGGCTATGCGGACAAGGTCAGCCATTTGATGAAGGTTCATCATATCCAAGTGGAAAATCCAGATATCAATCTATATGTAGCTTATGGTTGGCATAGTATGTTTTATCATTCAAGCGCGCAAATGAGCCATTATGCCAGTGTCGCAAATACAGCAAGTACCTACTCCGTATCTTCTGGAAGTGGAAGTTCTGGCGGAGGCTTCTCTGGAGGCGGAGGCGGTGGCAGTATCGGCGCCTTTTAAAGAGAGCTATCACTGGCTGAAAAAATATGCTATAATGGAAGATAGAAAAAGGAGTAATCTATGTATCTTATTGAAATTTTAAAATCTATCTTCTTTGGGATTGTTGAAGGAATTACGGAATGGCTGCCGATTTCAAGTACAGGTCACTTGATTTTAGCAGAGGAATTTATCCAATACCAAAATCAAAATGAAGTCTTTATGTCCATGTTTAATGTCGTGATTCAGCTTGGTGCGATTTTGGCGGTTATGGTGATTTACTTTAATAAGCTCAATCCCTTTAAACCGGGTAAAGACAAGCAGGAAGTTCGTAAGACTTGGAGACTGTGGTTGAAGGTCTTGGTTGCCACTTTGCCTTTACTTGCCGTCTTTAAATTTGATGATTGGTTTGATACTCACTTCCATAATATGGTTTCAGTTGCTCTCATGTTGATTATCTATGGGATTGCCTTTATCTATTTGGAAAAGCGCAATAAAGCGCGTGCTATAGAGCCAAGTGTGACAGAGTTGGACAAGCTTCCTTATACGACAGCTTTCTATATCGGACTCTTCCAAGTTCTTGCCCTTTTACCAGGGACAAGCCGTTCTGGAGCAACGATTGTCGGTGGTTTGTTGAATGGAACTAGTCGTTCTGTTGTGACAGAATTTACCTTCTATCTTGGAATTCCTGTTATGTTTGGAGCCAGTGCCTTAAAGATTTTTAAATTTATAAAAGCAGGACAGCTCTTGAGTTTTGGGCAATTGTTTTTGCTCTTGGTCGCTATGGGAGTAGCTTTTGCAGTTAGCATGGTGGCTATTCGCTTCTTGACAAGCTATGTAAAAAAACACGACTTTACCCTTTTTGGTAAATACCGTATCGTACTCGGTAGTGTCTTGTTGCTCTATAGTTTTGTGCGTTTATTTGTATAAGAAAAACCTTGAAGGGTTCAGACTCTTCAAGGTTTTAAAATCCAGTCAGGGTAATCCCCAGCAGGCGGACACCTCTTTCTTTCTCGCTTAATTCTTCATAGAGTTGCAGGGCTATTTGGCTTATCTGACTAGCATCCTGTGTTTTTTGAGAAAGACTTTTTCGTTTAGTAAGAGTTGAAAAGTTCTCGTAGCGGATTTTCAAAATGACAATTTTTCCAGCTTTTTCTTGTTGACTGAGATTGAGAGCGACTCTTTCTGATAGGAGAGTCAGCTCTTTTTTGATGTCTTCCTCAGCACGTAGAATCTTCCCATAGGTTTTCTCCTTCCCGATTGATTTACGGATACGATTGGATTTGACTGGGGAATTGTGAATGCCACGAGCCTTTCGATAAAGGTCATAGCCCAGTCTGCCAAAGCGGTCTATTAGGGTCACCTCAGGAACTTCAAGTAGATCAGCGCCAGTAAAAATCCCCATTTGATGAAGACGTTCTACTGTCTTCTTTCCTACTCCATGAAACTTGGAAATATCCATTTGTTTGAGAAAGCTCTCAGCCTGCTCAGGTAAAATCACTGTCAGACCATGTGGCTTTTGATAATCACTGGCCATTTTAGCTAAGAATTTGTTGTAAGAAACGCCAGCAGAAGCAGTTAGATGGAGTTCTTGCCAGATATCTTTTTGAATGAGGCGAGCAATTTTGACGGCTGACTTGATGCCGAGTTTATTTTCTGTTACATCCAAATAGGCTTCGTCAATACTCATAGGTTCAATCAAATCTGTATAGCGCTTAAAGATAGTTCGAATTTGGAGTCCCACAGATTTGTATTTCTCATAATTCCCTGAGATAAAGACAGCCTGGGGGCAGCGCTCATAAGCTTCCTTAGAGCTCATGGCTGAATGGACACCAAAAGCTCGCGCCTCATAGCTACAGGTAGAAACGACTCCCCGCCCACCTGTTTGCCGAGGGTCGTTTCCGATAATGACAGGTTTTCCTCTGAGCTTAGGATTATCCCTGATTTCTACCGCAGCAAAAAAGGCATCCATGTCAATATGGATGATTTTTCTTGACAAATCATTTAATAAGGGAAAAATCAACATGCCTAGCACCTTTTTACTGCTTATTTTCTTTTATTATACCTTTTTTTCTGAAAAAAAGAAAAAAGGACTTTATTTTTTCAAAAATATAATACAGTTTAGGGAAAAATATAGACTGTTTTAGAAAAGAAAGTGTAAAAATAGGGTTTTTCCACTTGTTGAAATCGGTTACTGTGTGGTATACTTGTCTCATGAATGTAACAGATGGTTGTTACTAGAAAGAAAAAAGAGGACATTAACATGGTTGTTAAGACAGTTGTTGAAGCACAAGATATTTTTGACAAAGCTTGGGAAGGCTTCAAAGGCGTAGATTGGAAAGAAAAAGCAAGTGTATCACGCTTCGTACAAGCTAACTACACACCTTATGATGGAGACGAAAGCTTCCTCGCAGGACCAACAGAACGTTCACTTCACATCAAAAAAATTGTAGAAGAAACTAAAGCACACTACGAAGAAACTCGTTTCCCAATGGACACTCGTCCAACTTCTATCGCTGATATCCCTGCAGGATTTATCGATAAAGAAAACGAAGTTATCTTTGGTATCCAAAATGACGAACTCTTCAAATTGAACTTCATGCCAAAAGGTGGTATCCGTATGGCTGAAACCACTTTGAAAGAAAATGGATACGAACCAGACCCAGCTGTTCACGAAATCTTCACTAAATACGTAACAACAGTTAACGACGGTATCTTCCGCGCTTACACTTCAAACATTCGTCGCGCTCGTCACGCTCACACTGTAACTGGTCTTCCAGATGCATACTCACGCGGACGTATTATCGGTGTTTACGCACGTCTTGCTCTTTACGGTGCAGACTACTTGATGCAAGAAAAAGTAAACGACTGGAATGCAATCGAAGAAATCGATGAAGAAACAATCCGTCTTCGTGAAGAAATCAACCTTCAATACCAAGCATTGCAACAAGTTGTTCGCTTGGGTGACCTTTACGGAGTTGACGTTCGCAAACCAGCGATGAACGTTAAAGAAGCAATCCAATGGGTTAACATCGCCTTCATGTCTGTCTGCCGTGTTATCAACGGTGCTGCTACATCTCTAGGACGTGTGCCAATCGTATTGGACATCTTTGCAGAACGTGACCTTGCTCGTGGTACATTTACTGAATCAGAAATCCAAGAATTCGTTGATGATTTCGTTATGAAACTTCGTACAGTTAAATTTGCTCGTACAAAAGCTTATGACCAATTGTACTCAGGTGACCCAACTTTCATCACAACTTCTATGGCTGGTATGGGTAACGACGGTCGTCACCGTGTTACTAAGATGGACTACCGTTTCTTGAACACTCTTGACAATATCGGTAACTCTCCAGAACCAAACTTGACAGTTCTTTGGACTGACAAATTGCCATACAACTTCCGTCGCTACTGTATGCATATGAGCCACAAACACTCTTCTATCCAATACGAAGGTGTTACAACAATGGCCAAAGACGGATACGGTGAAATGAGCTGTATCTCATGCTGTGTGTCTCCACTTGACCCAGAAAATGAAGAACAACGCCACAACATCCAGTACTTCGGTGCGCGTGTAAACGTATTGAAAGCCCTTCTTACTGGTTTGAACGGTGGTTACGACGATGTTCACAAAGACTACAAAGTATTTGACATCGAACCAATCCGTGACGAAGTTCTTGAATTCGAATCAGTTAAAGCTAACTTTGAAAAATCTCTTGACTGGTTGACTGACACTTACGTAGATGCTTTGAACATCATCCACTACATGACTGATAAGTACAACTACGAAGCTGTTCAAATGGCCTTCTTGCCAACTAAACAACGTGCGAACATGGGATTCGGTATCTGTGGATTTGCCAACACTGTTGATACATTGTCAGCTATCAAATACGCTACGGTTAAACCAATCCGTGACGAAAATGGTTATATCTACGATTACGAAACAATCGGTGAATACCCACGTTGGGGTGAAGACGACCCACGTTCAAACGAATTGGCAGAATGGTTGATCGAAGCTTACACAACTCGTCTACGTAGCCACAAACTTTACAAAGACGCAGAAGCTACTGTATCACTTTTGACAATCACATCTAACGTTGCTTACTCTAAACAAACTGGTAATTCACCAGTCCACAAAGGTGTATACCTCAACGAAGATGGTTCTGTGAACTTGTCTAAACTTGAATTCTTCTCACCAGGTGCTAACCCATCTAACAAAGCTAAAGGTGGATGGTTGCAAAACTTGAACTCACTTTCTAGCCTTGACTTTAGTTATGCAGCTGATGGTATCTCATTGACTACACAAGTATCACCTCGCGCTCTTGGTAAGACTCGTGACGAACAAGTTGATAACTTGGTAACAATCCTTGATGGTTACTTCGAAAACGGTGGACAACACGTTAACTTGAACGTTATGGACTTGAACGATGTTTACGAAAAGATCATGTCAGGTGAAGACGTTATCGTACGTATCTCTGGATACTGTGTAAACACTAAATACCTCACTCCAGAACAAAAAACTGAATTGACACAACGTGTCTTCCACGAAGTTCTTTCAATGGATGATGCCTTGGATGCGTTGAGCTAATCAAGTTCTTGAATAATGAAAAGGAACCCTCGGTCAGTCGACTGAGGGTTGTTTTTGGGCTCTTACATTCCTTAAGTCAGGTACTGAAATGTCTGACCGGGATTCAAAGATACTTGTTGAGTTGCGGGAGGTATTTGATACTTAATGAAAATCAAAGAGCAAACTAGGAAGCTAGCCACAGGTTGCTCAAAACACTGTTTTGAGGTTGTAGATAAGACTGACAAAGTCAGTCACATATATACGGCAAGGCGAAGCTGACGTGGTTTGAATTTTATTTTCGAAGAGTATGAAAATAAAAACACCACACTTGTAAGACACAAGGTGTGGTTATATTTTATCTCTTAGACCAAGTTCTCTTCATAAAGAGAAGTAGGATTGGATAAATCTCCAAGCGCCCTGCAATCATTGCAAAGGAGAGGAGAATTTTTGAGATAGGACTAAAGATTGAGAAACTAGAAGTGGTTCCTAGAATAGGTCCGATATTATTGAAACAGCTAAAGACAGCACTGGTAACGACTAGAAAATCATTGCTATCTAGGCTGACAATAAAGATAAGGGATAGCAAAATCATAGAATAGATGACAAAGTACTTGAGAATCTTATGCTGGGTATCTTTGTCAATCACCGTTTTATTAACATGGAGGGTCAAAACACGGTGGGGCGATAGAATTGACAAAATTTGGTTTTTGGCAATTTTTGAAAGGATGAGGCCTCGAATAACCTTGAGTCCACCTGCGGTTGAACCAGCAGAACCACCGATTCCCATGAGGAAGAGAAGGATAAACTGGGAGAAGAGGGGCCAGTTGGTAATATCCCCGTAACCAAAACCAGTCGTCGTAATGATATTGGAAACTTGGAAGAAGGCCATTTCAAAACTCTTTGAAAATCCTGGATAGAGATAGAGAGTATTGAGGCTAATCAAGCCTGTAGAAAGCAGAACAATTACCAAGTAAGCTCGGAGTTCTTCATCTCCAAAGAAGGCCTTGACGCGACGGAGCATGAGGTAGTAGTAGAGATTGAAATTTACCCCAAAAACCAAAACTCCGATACTAACCAGATAGGTAATCAGTGAGCTACCATAGTGGGCGATTCCATCGTTATAGACGGTAAAACCTCCTGTACCTGCTGTTCCCATGGCAATGACAAAACTATCAAATAGGGGCATGCCAGCCAGATAATAGATGATGACAAAGAGGGAGAAGAGAGCTAGATAAAGGAGATAGAGAATCTGGGCAGTATTTTTGAGTTTGGATACAACCTTGCCAAAAACAGGGCCAGGAACCTCAGCTTTCATCACTTCTAGGTGGCTATTCTTGGCATTGTCCATAATAGCAAGTGCAAAAACAAGCACTCCCATCCCTCCAATCAAGTGGGTAAAACTTCGCCAGAAGAGGAGGGAACGACTGAGAACCGAAACGTCGTTCAGAATAGTTGCTCCAGTAGTTGTAAAGCCAGAACTGATTTCAAAAAAGGCATCGATAACGCTGGGAATTTGTCTAGCAAAGACAAAGGGGAGACCACCAAAGAAGGACCAAAGGATCCAACAGAGGGCAACAATCAAGACTCCCTCCTTGGCATAAATCCGTTGATTTTTGGGCTTTTGTAAAATTCCTGAACCGCCTAGTAATACGAGAATCCCTATTGTTGAAAAGAGGGCCGTAAAGACTTGGCTCGATTCACGGTAATAGACAGCGACAGACACAGGAACCAAAAGAAGAACAGCTTCAATCAAAAGTAATTTTGAAAGGAGGTAACGAATCATACTTTTATTCATTTCTTACCTCGCGATCAAGTCATAAATCTTGGTGATGTTTGGCAACAAGGTTGTTACTAGGAGCTTGTCTCCAACTTCCAACATATCCTCCCCAGTAGGGAAAATAGTCTTGCCTTTTCGAATGATAGCTGCAATAAGAACCCCTTTTTTCAGTTTGAGTTGAGAAAGAGGTTTGGCAGTCATCTTATTAGCTTCCTTGATATGAAATTGCAGGGTTTCGATTTGGCCATTGGCTAGATGGTGCATGGCTTGAAGGTCTGAATACTGGGCATTAACACGACCACGAATAAAGTGCATGATTGTATCTACAGCGATGCTTTTAGGTGTGATGATACTTGAAAAATCAGGCGCATTGATAATCTCGAGGAGACTGGTACGATTGACCTTGGTGATATTTTTTTGTACACCTACCCTGTCAAGGAACATAGAGGTAATCAGATTTTCCTCATCGACTCCTGTTAGAGTCGCAACGGCATCATAGTTTTGAGCACTTTCTTCCAGCAGGATATCTTTTGCGGTACCATCTCCTTGAACGATATAGAGATTTGGGAATTTCTCGCTAAAGAAGCTGGCGATTTCAGGATTGATTTCAATAACCTTGGTATCGATACGACTGTCTTGGAGGATACCTAGTAGATAATAGGCAATTCTACCAGCTCCAACAATAAGAAGACTCTTCACGGCACGAGACTTGAAATAATTATGGAAGAGCATCATGTCAACACGGTTACCAGTGACAAAGATTCTATCTTTATCCTGTACAGTCATGTCGCCACTTGGAATGATAATTTGATGATCCCTCTCTATCGCACAGACAATGACATTGCCGAATTTTTTCCGAAAATCAGAAATGGGCATTTGGCAAAGACCACTGGAGGATTTAACAGTGAATTCCATCAAGCTGACCCGTCCACCAAAGAAACGTTCGACAGAGAGGGCGTTGGGGAAGTCAATGATATTCGCGATAGCACGGGCCGCCAAGAGCTCAGGATTAACGATCAGAGAAAAACCGAGAATATTCTTTTCCTTGAAATAAGAGTTAGAATATTCAGGGTTCCGCACCCGAACGATGGTCTCTTTAGCTCCCATTTTTTTGGCTAGAACGGCTGCAATCATGTTCACTTCATCGTATTCAGTCAGGGCGATAAAGATATCACAATCCTGGACACTGGCTTGCTCAAGGATGGTAAAATCGGCCCCGTTACCAAGGATACCCATGATATCAAAGCGATTAACAATATGATTGAGGACAGCTTCGTCTTGCTCAATCAGTAAAACATCATGCTTTTCTGCAACCAAGGAGCGACAGAGGGCAAAACCAACTTTTCCCCCTCCGACAAGGATAATTTTCATATTAAAACCTACTTTTTCATGATGTAACTATCATACCTTTTTTCAAGAAAAAATGCACCTACTAGCTAATCACCAGAGCTTTTAGTAGGAAATTTGCTATAAGGTAAAACTATACCCTAACCAATTGAAATAGCTATTAGCGACTTTCTCTGAAATATGGTATGATAAAGGGTGTATAAGGAGATAAAATGAATAATAATTTACTGGTATTACAATCAGACTTTGGTCTGGTAGATGGTGCGGTATCGGCTATGATTGGAGTGGCTTTAGAAGAATCTCCAACCTTAAAAATTCATCACTTGACGCACGATATTACGCCTTATAATATTTTTGAGGGGAGTTATCGTCTCTTTCAGACGGTGGATTACTGGCCTGAGGGAACGACTTTTGTATCGGTTGTCGATCCAGGTGTCGGCTCGAAACGTAAGAGTGTAGTTGCCAAGACTGCAAAAAATCAATACATTGTCACGCCAGATAATGGGACGCTTTCTTTTATCAAGAAACACGTTGGCATTGTAGCTATTCGTGAGATTTCTGAAGTGGCCAATAGACGTCAAAATACAGAGCATTCTTATACCTTCCACGGTCGTGATGTCTATGCCTATACTGGTGCTAAACTGGCCAGTGGTCACATTTCTTTTGAGGAAGTGGGACCAGAGCTCAGTGTGGATCAGATTGTGGAGCTTCCAGTCGTAGAGACCATCATTGAAGACCATTTGGTGAAGGGAGCTATTGATATTCTGGATGTGCGTTTCGGCTCGCTTTGGACCTCTATCACACGAGAAGAGTTTTACAAGCTGGGACCAGCATTCGGTGACCGTTTTGAGGTGACTATCTATCATGCAGATATGCTGGTCTATCAAAATCAGGTTGTTTATGGCAAATCATTTGCAGATGTGAGAATTGGGCAACCCATCCTTTACATCAACTCTCTCTATCGTTTAGGTCTGGCTATCAACCAAGGTTCCTTTGCCAAGGCCTATAATGTGGGTGTCGGTTCATCTTGGACCATTGAAATAAAGAAAATAGAATCATAAAATAGGAGAATATAGATGAAAAATCAATCAATTAAACAAGTTGTTGCTATCGGTGTTGGAGCTGCGCTCTTTGTTGTCATCGGGATGATCAGTATTCCAACGCCTGTTCCAAATACAAGCATCCAGCTTCAGTATGCGGTACAGAGCCTCTTGTCTATTATTTTTGGCCCTCTAGTGGGACTACTTGTTGGTTTAATTGGGCATGCAGTGAAGGACTCTCTTGCTGGCTACGGTCTATGGTGGACTTGGATTATTGCTAGTGGTCTCTTTGGTCTAGCTGTAGGTCTCTTTAGAAAATACATTCGAGTAACACAGGGTGTTTTTGAGTTGAAGGATATTGTCTTCTTTAACCTCATTCAGATTGTTGCAAATGCTCTTGTTTGGGGTGTCTTGGCACCACTTGGAGATGTTGTGATTTATCAAGAAGCGGCAGAAAAAGTATTTGCCCAAGGGATTGTTGCGGGAATTGCAAATGCTGTAACTGTAGCTATCGCAGGTACCCTTCTCTTGCTAGCGTATTCACGTACGCAGACTCGTTCAGGAAGTTTGAAAAAGGATTAACATAAAGGAAAAGGCTGGGAAACCAGTCTTTTTCGATGTTTATAGACTAGTCGGGTAAGCAATTTAGGCTAGGAATCTTGTTGGCGCTAAGTTTTTAATAGAAGAGTCTGCAAGAAGGGTTCGATTTATGATAAAATAGAAGTCTAAGAAGCGAATGAAGAGAGTAAGATGAAAGAAGCTATAATTGAGTGGAAGGATTTCTCTTTCCAGTATGAAACGCAACAAGAACCAACCTTGCAAGGGGTGGATTTGACTATTTATAAGGGAGAGAAAGTCTTAATTGTTGGGCCATCTGGCTCAGGCAAGTCTACCTTGGGTCAGTGTTTGAATGGAATTATTCCCAATATTTACAAGGGTCAGATGTCTGGAGAATTTTTGATCAAGGGGCAAGCGGCCTTTGATATGAGTATCTATGATAAATCTCATCTGGTTAGCACGGTTTTGCAGGATACAGATGGGCAGTTTATCGGCTTATCTGTGGCAGAGGACTTGGCTTTTGCTCTAGAAAATGATGTAACAAGTCTAGAAGAGATGAAAAGCCGTGTTCATAAATGGGCTGAAAAGCTGGACCTTCTCCCTTTATTGGCTCAGCGGCCTCAGGATTTGTCAGGTGGACAAAAGCAGCGAGTCAGTCTGGCTGGTGTCTTGATTGATGAGAGTCCGATTCTTTTGTTTGATGAGCCACTCGCCAATCTGGATCCCAAGTCAGGTCAGGATATTATCGAATTGATTGACCAGATTCATAAGGAAGAGGGAACGACGACACTTATTATTGAGCATCGTTTGGAGGATGTTCTGCATCGACCTGTGGATCGGATTGTCTTGATAAACGATGGTCGTATTCTCTTTAATGGGAGCCCTGACCAGCTACTGGCGACTGATTTATTGACCCAAAATGGAATCCGAGAACCCCTTTATCTAACCACTCTCCGTCAATTGGGTGTGGATTTGGCCAAGGAAGAACAATTAGCAAATCTGGATAACATGTCTATCTCAAAAGGTCAGGTTCAGCTGCAGACTGAACTGACAAAAGAGATTCCAGAATTACAGTCACTCTTTAGACTAGAGGATGTGTCTTTTTCTTATGATGATAGACCGATTTTAAAATCCATCTATCTGGATATTAAAAAGGGCGAAAAGATTGCCATTGTCGGGAAAAATGGAGCAGGGAAATCAACCCTAGCCAAGACCTTAAGTAGCTTTATTCAGACGGAAGGTCGCTATCTTTGGGAAGGGCAGGATATCAAAGGAGATTCTGTTGCAGAGCGGGCGGAACGAGTAGGCTATGTGCTGCAAAATCCTAATCAAATGATTTCAACCAATATGATTTTTGATGAGGTGGCTCTGGGACTTTGTTTGCGAGGTGTGGACGAGCAGGAAATTGAAACGAGAGTCTATGAAACCTTGAAAATCTGTGGTCTCTATGAATTCCGTAATTGGCCTATTTCTGCCCTGTCATTTGGTCAGAAAAAACGTGTCACCATTGCTTCAATTTTGGTCTTAGGGGCTGAAATTATCCTCTTAGATGAACCGACTGCAGGTCAAGACCAGAAGAACTATACTGAAATTATGGAATTTCTTGAAGAACTGCATCAAAAAGGTCATACCATTGTCATGATTACCCATGATATGCAATTGATGCTGGATTATTCGGATAGGGCTCTTGTCATGGTGGATGGGGAATTGATTGCCGATACTGATCCAGCTAGTCTTTTGAGCAGTCCTGAGCTGTTAGTAAAAGCCAATCTAAAAGAAACTTCTATCTTCAACTTGGCTAAGAAACTCGACGTGGATCCACTTGCTTTAACGGCATTTTACAAAGAAAGGAGAGAAGGATGCAAGCAAAATTAATTGGTTACCAGCACAGAGATACTGTGATTCATCGCTTGTCAGGAGCTGGAAAACTTCTCTTTTTCATCCTCGTGTCATTGGCGGCCATGATTAGCTATGATACCAGACTGCTTGTTCTGATTGCCATCTTTTCGGTCTTTCTCCTCTATTTGTCAGAAATCCGTTTTAAAGATGTTTCCTTTGTAGCCGTTTTTGCGACGGCATTTGCCGTTTTAAACGTTTTGATGGTCTATCTCTTTTCTCCCGAGTATGGGGTTGGACTTTATGGAGAGAGAAGTGTGATTTGGCAGGGAATCGGTGCTTACACTCTGACCAGTCAAGAACTCTTTTATCTGCTAAATTTGGCTATTAAGTACCTTTGCACCATTCCTCTGGCTATTATCTTTTTGATGACAACCCACCCTAGTCAGTTTGCTTCCAGTTTAAATCAAATTGGTGTGCCCTATAAGATTGCCTATTCTGTCAGCCTGACCTTGCGCTATATTCCAGATTTGCAGGAAGAATTCTTTACAATCAAGATGTCTCAGGAAGCGCGTGGGATGGAATTATCCAAGAAAGCTTCTCTTATGCAACGAATCAAAGGCAATCTGCGCATTATCACTCCCTTGATTTTTAGCTCGCTAGAACGCATTGATACCATTGCGACCGCCATGGAACTTCGCCGCTTTGGGAAAGAGAAAAAACGCACTTGGTATAGTTATCAGGCCTTGAAAAAAGGAGATTATATTACCTTGCTCTTGGCAGCTGTATTTTTAGTAGCTAGTTTACTACTTATCTTGCAGAATCACGGACGATTTTACAACCCTTGGAAATAGCTTGAAAAAATTGAAAAAATCAAGTCGTTTCTATTGACAATGATTCTGAAAGTGTTATACTAAGAAAGTAGTTTCGCTGATTTACTTCAAACCTGTTGTGAGGTAAGTTAACGATGCCTTAACCACGCTGTTTGCTGAGCTTGACTCCGGGCAGTGTGGCTATTTTTTTGCAATGGTAAAAGGAAGCAAGTCATGACAAATCATATTGTATTATTTGAACCTCAAATTCCACAAAATACAGGCAATATCGCGCGTACTTGCGCTGCGACCAATTCTCCCCTCCACATCATCAAGCCAATGGGCTTTCCTATTGACGACCGCAAGATGAAGCGAGCTGGATTGGATTATTGGGATAAACTAGAGATTTATTTTTACGATAGTTTAGAAGATTTCATGTCTCTGATGAAGGGCAAACTCTATCTGATCTCAAAATTTGCTGAGAACGTGTATTCTGAGGTAGATTTATCGACTGACGAAGACCATTATTTTCTCTTTGGACGCGAAGACAAGGGCTTGCCTGAGGACTTTATGCGCGAACATCCTGAAAAGGCTCTCCGTATTCCCATGAATGATGAACATGTCCGCAGTCTCAATGTGTCTAATACCGTCTGCATGATTGTCTATGAGGCTCTTCGCCAGCAGAATTTTGCAGGTCTTGAGCTTGTTCATACCTATGAAGTGGATAAATTGAAATAAAAAATGAAAATGAACAAAATGCTTGCGCTTGCAAGCGTTTTTTGTTATGATAAAAGAGTCTTCAGGGCAGGGTGTGATTCCCGACCGGCGGTAAATTTGACTAGCTATTTTAGCTTTCTCGTTGTTGTCTTGTCTCGATATACTTTAAGTATTATCTTCGACTGCGACGCCTAGATAAATCTAAAATATCTTAGCCAAATAAGTCCGCGAGCGCAAGCTGATGTGGTGAGATTCCACAACCGACAGTATAGTCTGGATGGGAGAAGACGAAAGAATAGCTTTGTCTGTTCTGATAGATTTATAGCTAAACTGTAACCGCTTGCTTTTGTTTTCTTTAATAGAGTGAGAGGGAACTTTTGGGATATAAAAAGTGAGAATAGATAGAGGAATCCTTTCTAACTTCTTCTGATTTTATAGAAAATTGGAGGAACCTGTTATGACAAACACACGTCGACTTTCGACCATTGCAATTCTATCAGCCATCTCATTTGTGCTGATGTACTTTGACTTTCCGCTTTTGCCAGCGGCGTCCTTCCTCAAGATCGAATTTAGTATCTTGCCAGTCCTTGTGGGCTTGGTGGTCATGGATTTGCCTGCTGCTCTAGGAATTCTCTTGCTTCGCTCACTCTTGAAATTGCTTCTTAATAGTCAAGGAGTGAATACTTACATTGGTTTGCCGATGAATATCGTAGCTTTGGGAGTTTTTGTCATCGTCTTTGCTTTGATTTGGAAAAAGGAACGGACAACCCTTCGTTTCCTACTAGGCTCTCTAGCTGGGACTATTGGTTTAACCGTGGCTATGTTAGTTCTCAACTATGTTTACGCTGTTCCTTTGTACGCTAAGTTTGCTAACTTTGATATTGGAAAAATTTTGGGACTTTCCAACTACCTAATGACTATGGTATTACCTTTTAATTTGATTGAAGGTGCAATCTTTTCCGTTTCATTCTGGTTGTTGTACGTTCTCTTGAAACCAACCTTAAAACACTATGAAAGATAAACAAACATTTTTAATGAAGGGCAGTTTTGCCCTTTTACTTTTCGTTATTCTTGGCTATATGGTCAAATTTTACCCTGAAATGTTGGTCAATTTTGACCAATCGATTCAGACTGCCATTCGAGGAGATTTGCCAGATTATTTAACTATTCTTTTCCGATCCATTACACGCCTGATTGATATCCCAGTGATTATCACTTGGGTTGTCATTGTAGCCTTTATCTTTTATCGTAAGCGGTGGAAGATAGAAAGTTTCTT
This sequence comes from Streptococcus sp. 27098_8_103, assembly GCF_041432345.1. Classification (GTDB taxonomy): domain Bacteria; phylum Bacillota; class Bacilli; order Lactobacillales; family Streptococcaceae; genus Streptococcus; species Streptococcus mitis_BV. Next base: position 14,892 of record NZ_JAPVZK010000018.1, on the reverse strand, counting down.
CATGCTGGGAAATCTGGCTTTGGCAGGTCTTTTAATTGTGACCTTTAAAAACATCTATCAGCGCCCTCGACCAGCTATTTTACACTTGGTTGAGGAGAAGGGATTTTCCTTTCCAAGTGGCCATTCTCTGGCTGTAACCTTGATGGTCGGTTCTCTGATTATCATTCTCAGTCAACGGATGAAAAATCCAGTCTGGAGAAAAATCGTACAAATCGTCCTTGGTCTCTACCTAGTCAGTGTGCTGGTATCAAGGGTCTATCTGGGAGTTCACTATCCATCAGATGTCCTTGCCAGTCTCTGTGTGGGCTTGGGAGTCCTGTTTATCGAGTTTCCCTTCTATGATAAACTTCGCTTCCAATGGCGATTTAAAGGCAAGCAGAAGTGAGTATCAAATTCCTTTGAGGAGAAAGAAATGAAAGTCAATATAGCAGATCTTCATCCGACTCAACTATACTTATCAGAAAAGAAGTTGCAAGATATTCAGATGCTTTACCAGTCGGCAGAAACAATCCAAGTCGATCCAATCAGTATTCTTGCCTTTGGAAATTGCTTGTTGATTACAGATGGACATCACAGGGCTTATCAGGCTTTATTGGCAGGTCGGGATACGATTTCTGCTGAGTGGGATAGAGATGGTGGTGATGAACTATATCATCTCTATGCGCAAGCTTGTGAGGAAAGAATGATTTACTCTGTTCTGGATTTAAAAAATCATATCTTAGCTCAAGATGAGTATGAAGCAAAATGGTATAACTGGTGTGATGGTTTTAATCAAGCAGCAACTATTTTGTGGAAAAGGAAAGCAGATGAAACGGATTTTACAAATAGATAATGCACTGCGTCTTGTTCCTTATTATAAGGTCAATCATTGTGAAGAAGCTTTTGCTTGGTATCAGGATGTGAACTTAGTTCACCTCGTAGATGGTGTGAAGAAACCTTATAGTCAAGAAACTTTGGAAGCTATGTATTCCCATTTGGATCAGCATGGTGAACTTTTTTGGATTGAAGTCAAGGAGAAGGGAGAATGGTTTCCAATTGGGGATGTTACACTATCTCAGGATAATCTCCCCATTGTGATTGGGAATTCCGCTTACCAACATCGAGGACTTGGAAAAAAGATTCTAAGTGCTTTGATTGAATTGGCTCGAGTAAAAGGATGGAAAGAATTGAGAGTCAAGGAAATCTACACCTACAATCATGCTTCTAGGAGGTGTTTCAAGTCGCTTGGATTTGTGGAAAATGGAGCAACAGAAAAAGGAATGAGTTTTGTATTGAAATTAATCTAATCTAACTTGTTTTTTAACTCAAAATCTGATAAACTATGTAGTAATTGAATAGAAATCTGCAAGACTAGTAACTCAAGGGAAGTATATCAGGGAGGAGAGCCGTGACTGCAAGCTCTCTATATGAAAGCTGGGTGAATTCACTTGCGCATGGATCTAGAAATGAAGGTCTGACTTGTCAGATGAAAACGGATGGTACCGCGTGTCAACGCTCCGAGTGGAGTTTTTGGCATGTGGTTTTCTTTTTATCTACGAGAGACTGATGGAGGAATTATGTCAACTATTGAAGAACAATTAAAAGCGCTTCGCGAAGAAACGCTGGCTAGCTTGAAGCAGATTACTGCTGAAAACGAAAAAGAGATGCAAGACTTGCGTGTCTCTGTCCTTGGGAAAAAGGGTTCGCTTACGGAGATTCTTAAAGGAATGAAAGATGTTTCTGCTGAGATGCGTCCAATCATTGGGAAACACGTCAATGAAGCGCGCGATGTCTTGACAGCTGCCTTTGAAGAAATAGCTAAGCTCTTGGAAGAAAAGAAAGTCGCGGCTCAGCTGGCTAGCGAGAGTATCGATGTGACGCTTCCAGGTCGTCCAGTTGCGACTGGTCACCGTCATGTCCTCACACAAACCAGTGAGGAAATCGAAGATATTTTCATTGGGATGGGTTACCAAGTCGTGGATGGTTTTGAAGTGGAGCAAGACTACTATAATTTTGAGCGTATGAACCTTCCAAAAGACCACCCAGCTCGTGATATGCAGGATACTTTCTATATCACTGAAGAAATCTTGCTCCGTACCCACACGTCTCCAGTGCAGGCGCGTGCTATGGATGCCCATGATTTCTCTAAAGGTCCTTTAAAAATGATCTCACCAGGGCGTGTGTTCCGTCGTGACACAGACGATGCGACCCACAGTCACCAGTTCCACCAAATTGAAGGCTTGGTTGTTGGGAAAAACATCTCTATGGCAGACCTTCAAGGAACCCTTCAGTTGATTGTCCAAAAAATGTTCGGTGAAGAGCGTCAGATCCGTCTGCGTCCATCTTACTTCCCATTCACAGAGCCATCTGTTGAGGTGGATGTTTCTTGCTTCAAGTGTGGTGGAGAAGGCTGTAACGTATGTAAGAAAACAGGTTGGATCGAAATTATGGGTGCCGGTATGGTTCACCCACGTGTCCTTGAAATGAGTGGTATCGATGCGACTGTTTACTCTGGATTTGCCTTTGGTCTTGGACAAGAGCGTGTAGCTATGCTCCGTTACGGAATCAACGATATCCGTGGATTCTACCAAGGAGATGTCCGCTTCTCAGAACAGTTTAAATAATGATTAGAAAAGTAGAAATGGCAGATGTTGAGGTGTTGGCTAAAATTGCCAAACAAACCTTTCGTGAAACATTTGCTCATGATAATACAGAAGAGCAGTTACAGGAATACTTTGAAGAGGCTTATAGTCTGAGAGTTTTGTCAACTGAGTTGGAAAATCCAGAATCCGAAACCTATTTCATTATGCATGAAGAGGAGAGAGCTGGTTTTCTCAAAGTCAACTGGGGAAGTGCTCAGACTGAGAGAGAATTAGAGGATGCTTTTGAAATTCAACGCCTCTATGTGCTACAAAAATTCCAAGGATTTGGACTAGGTAAGCAACTGTTTGAATTCGCTCTTGAACTTGCTACCAAAAATAGTTTTTCTTGGGCTTGGCTAGGTGTTTGGGAGCATAATACAAAAGCTCAAGCATTTTATAATCGATATGGTTTTGAAAAATTTAGCCAACATCATTTTATGGTTGGTCAAAAAGTAGATACAGATTGGTTACTGAAAAAGAAATTAAGGTAAGAAGATGATTCTTCTATTGAAATGATAGGAAAGGAAAAGAACTAGAGTGGCAACTGTCATTCTGGAGAACTAAATTATGCTTGTATCTTATAAATGGTTAAAAGAATTGGTGGACATTGATGTGCCATCACAAGAGTTGGCTGAAAAAATGTCAACTACAGGGATCGAGGTAGAAGGTGTGGAATCACCTGCTGCTGGTCTCTCAAAAATTGTCGTCGGTGAGGTCTTGTCTTGCGAAGATGTGCCAGAAACTCACCTCCATGTTTGTCAGGTTAACGTTGGCGAAGAAGAAGCCCGTCAAATCGTCTGTGGTGCCCCAAATGTGCGTGCTGGTATCAAGGTTATGGTGGCTCTTCCAGGAGCTCGCATCGCTGACAACTACAAAATCAAAAAAGGAAAAATCCGTGGTTTAGAGTCACTTGGAATGATCTGTTCGCTTGGCGAATTGGGAATTTCTGACTCCGTTGTGCCTAAGGAATTCGCAGATGGTATCCAAATCTTGCCAGAAAATGCCGTTCCTGGGGATGAAGTCTTCTCTTACCTAGACTTGGATGATGAAATCATCGAACTTTCAATCACACCAAATCGTGCGGATGCCCTTTCTATGCGTGGAGTGGCTCACGAAGTGGCAGCCATCTATGACAAGGCAGTCAACTTTAAAGAATTTACTCTAACAGAAACTAATGAAGCTGCGGCAGATGCCCTTTCTGTCAGCATTGAGACAGACAAAGCGCCTTACTATGCCGCTCGTATCTTGGATAATGTGACTATCGCACCAAGTCCACAATGGTTGCAAAACCTTCTCATGAACGAAGGAATCCGTCCAATCAATAACGTAGTGGACGTGACCAACTACATCCTTCTCTACTTTGGTCAACCAATGCACGCCTTTGACTTGGATACCTTTGAAGGGAGTGACATCCGTGTGCGTGAAGCGCACGCTGGTGAAAAATTGGTGACCTTGGATGGCGAAGAACGTGACTTGGACGTGAATGACTTAGTTATCACTGTCGCAGACAAGCCAGTAGCCCTTGCAGGTGTCATGGGCGGTCAAGCAACAGAAATCTCTGATAAATCTAGTCGTGTCGTCCTTGAAGCTGCAGTCTTCAACGGAAAATCTATCCGCAAGACCAGTGGTCGCCTCAACCTTCGTTCTGAGTCATCTTCTCGCTTTGAAAAAGGGATTAATGTGGCAACTGTTAACGAAGCCCTTGATGCGGCGGCTAGCATGATTGCAGAACTTGCAGGTGCGACGGTGCGTAAAGGTATCGTTTCAGCGGGTGAGCTTGATACCTCTGATGTGGAAGTTTCTTCAACTCTTGCTGATGTTAACCGTGTCCTCGGAACTGATCTTTCTTATGCTGATGTAGAAGACGTCTTCCGTCGTCTTGGATTTGGTCTTTCTGGCAATGCAGATAGCTTTACAGTCAGTGTCCCACGCCGTCGCTGGGATATCACCATCGAGGCAGACCTCTTTGAAGAAATCGCTCGTATCTATGGATATGACCGCTTGCCAACCAGCCTTCCAAAAGACGATGGGACAGCTGGTGAATTGACTGCGACACAAAAACTTCGCCGTCAAGTTCGTACCATTGCTGAAGGAGCAGGTTTGACAGAAATCATCACCTACGCTCTGACAACTCCTGAAAAAGCAGTTGAGTTTACGGCTCAACCAAGCAACCTTACGGAACTCATGTGGCCAATGACTGTGGACCGTTCTGTCCTCCGTCAAAATATGATCTCAGGTATCCTTGATACTGTTGCCTACAACGTGGCTCGTAAGAACAAAAACTTGGCCCTTTACGAGATCGGAAAAGTCTTTGAACAAACAGGCAATCCAAAAGAAGAACTTCCAAATGAAATTAATAGCTTTGCCTTTGCCTTGACAGGCTTGGTTGCTGAAAAAGATTTCCAAACAGCAGCAGTTCCAGTTGATTTCTTCTATGCTAAGGGCATCCTTGAAGCCCTCTTTGCTCGTTTGGGACTCCAAGTAACTTATACAGCAACATCTGAAATCGCTAGCCTTCATCCAGGTCGTACAGCAGTCATTTCACTCGGTGACCAAGTTCTTGGTTTCCTTGGTCAAGTACACCCAGTCACTGCTAAGGCCTACGATATTCCAGAAACGTATGTGGCTGAGCTCAACCTTTCAGCCATCGAAGCTGCCCTTCGACCAGCTGCTCCATTTGTGGAAATCACCAAATTCCCAGCAGTCAGCCGTGACGTTGCCCTCCTCCTCAAGGCAGAAGTGACTCATCAAGAAGTTGTGGACGCTATCCAAGCTGCCGGCGTGAAACGTTTGACAGATATCAAACTCTTTGACGTCTTCTCAGGCGAAAAATTGGGACTAGGTATGAAGTCAATGGCTTATAGCTTGACCTTCCAAAATCCAGAAGACAGCTTAACGGACGAAGAAGTCGCACGCTATATGGAAAAAATCCAAGCATCACTCGAAGAAAAAGTCAATGCAGAAGTACGTTAACTCATCAATCCATCCTTCGGGGTGGATTTTTGCTTTTCAAATAACAATTCAGGATCAAAAATAGACAGTTGAGGAACAGAGAAGATAAATTGGAGTTTACCAGTGTATAATGTACTCATAACTCAAAGTACCCTAAGATTTTTTACTAAAATGAGGATGATAAAAATGGACAGAAATCATTGTAAAGGCTATCAAAAAGGAGTATAATGAGTGCAAGACATTTCGGAGGTGAAAGATGCTAGAAGTAAGAAGTCTAGAGAAAAGTTTTGGACCCAAGCAAGTTTTGTTTGGCATTGACTTTCAAGCGCGACCAGGTCGTATTTTAGGATTAGTCGGAAAAAATGGTGCTGGGAAAACAACGATTTTCCACAGTATTTTGAAGTTTTTAGAATACCAAGGAGAAATCAGTCTAGATGGTCAGGATATTTGTCAAGAGACCTATGCTCGGATTGGCTATTTGCCTGAAGAACGCAGTCTCATGCCTAAATTGACAGTCCTTGAACAAGTTCGCTACTTGGCGACTCTAAAAGGTATGGATGCTAAGGAAATCAAGGAAAAACTCCCTCAATGGATGAAGAAGTTGGAAGTGAAAGGGAAGCTGACTGATAAAATCAAGAGTCTGTCAAAAGGAAATCAGCAGAAGATTCAGCTCATTATTACTCTGATTCATGAGCCAGACTTGATTATTTTGGATGAGCCTTTCAGTGGATTGGATCCAGTCAATACTGAATTGCTCAAGCAAGTCATTTTTCAGGAAAAAGAGCGCGGAGCAACCATTATCTTTTCTGACCATGTCATGACTAATGTTGAGGAACTTTGTGACGATATTCTCATGATTCGAGATGGCCGTGTGGTCTTACATGGACCAGTTCAGGATGTCCGCAATCAATACGGGAAAACGCGTCTCTTTGTTTCAAGTGAACGAAGCAAGGAAGAATTAGAAAACCTTCCTCATGTCAAACAGGTGAGCTTGACCAAACAAGGCAGTTGGAACTTGATCTTGGAGGATGAGAGCGCTGGAAGGGAACTCTTCCCAATCTTGACTCAGGGGCAATATATCGCAACCTTTGACCAGCAAGCGCCGACAATCGATGAAATCTTTAAACTAGAATCAGGGGTGGAAGTATGAGAAATATGTGGGTTGTAATGAAGGAAACCTATCTTCGACACATCAAGTCGTGGAGTTTCTTCTTTATGGTGATTTCACCATTCTTGTTTATCGGTCTATCTGGGGGAATTGGCTATCTCCAAGGCTCTTCAATGGCTAAAAATGATAAAGTGGCAGTAGTGACAACAGTGCCGTCTGTAGCAGAAGGACTGAAGAATGTAAATGGTGTTAACTTTGACTATAAAGACGAAGCAAGTGCCAAAGAAGCGATTAAAGATGAAAAATTAAAAGGTTATCTGACCATTGACCAAGAGGATAGTGTCTTGAAGGCAGTTTATCACGGTGAAACTTCCCTTGAGAGTGCTATTAAGCTAGGAGTAACGAGCAAGTTAAATGAGCTTCAAGGTCAACTCAATCGTTCGGCAGCTAATTTGTCGCAAGAACAGGAAAAACGCTTGGAACAAACAGTTAACTTCACGGAGAAAATTGATGAATCCAAGGAAAATAAAAAAATGATTCAAACAATTGCGGCTACAGCGGTTGGAGCCTTTCTCTATATGATTTTAATTACTTATGCGAGCGTTACGGCTCAGGAAGTGGCTAGCGAGAAGGGGACTAAAATCATGGAGGTGGTCTTCTCTAGCATTCGAGCCAGCCATTATTTCTATGCTCGTATGCTTGCCTTGTTGCTTGTGATTTTGACTCATATCGGCATCTATGTCGTGGGTGGTCTCGCTGCCATTTTGCTCTTTAAAGATTTGCCATTATTAGCTCAGTTGGGTATTCTGGACCATTTGGGAGATGCTTTCTCTCTAAATACCTTGCTCTTTATTTTAGTCAGTCTCTTTATGTATGTAGTTTTAGCAGCCTTTCTAGGTTCTATGGTTTCTCGTCCTGAGGATGCAGGAAAAGCCTTGTCACCTTTGATGATTATAATTGTGGTAGGCTTTGTGGGAGTTACTGCTTTAGGTTCTGCAGGGGATAATTTGATCTTGAAAATCGGTTCTTATATTCCCTTTATTTCGACTTTCTTCATGCCATTTAGAGCTATTAATGGTTATGCAAATGGGTTAGAAGCTTGGATTTCACTTGCTATTACGATTGCTTTTGCAGTAACGGCAACAGTCTTTATCGGACGTATGTATGCTAGCCTCGTTCTGCAAACAGATGATTTAGGTCCTTGGAAAACCTTTAAACGTGCCTTATCTTATAAATAGAAGAGCCTCGCGAAAGCGAGGTTTTTTAGAGATAAAAAGAGTGGAATTCAGAAAAATATTTTTCATATCTATTGACTTTTAGAGGTGAAATTTGGTATTATAGTAGGCGGTATTGTTTACCCCATTTGAAAGGCCCCGGAACCTTCCAAATACTTTTCGATGGGAAGGAACACCCATCACCGTAAACAAAAATCGAACTATATATAGGAGAAATCATGAACAAAACAACATTTATGGCTAAACCAGGCCAAGTTGAACGTAAATGGTACGTAGTTGACGCAACTGATGTACCACTTGGACGTCTTTCTGCAGTAGTTGCTAGCGTACTTCGCGGAAAAAACAAACCAACATTTACACCACACACTGATACAGGTGACTTTGTGATTGTTATCAATGCTGAAAAAGTTAAATTGACTGGTAAAAAAGCAACTGATAAAATCTACTACACTCACTCAAACCACCCAGGTGGATTGAAACAAATCTCTGCAGGTGAACTTCGTTCTAAAAATGCAGTACGTTTGATCGAGAAATCAGTTAAAGGTATGCTTCCACACAATACTCTTGGACGCGCTCAAGGTATGAAGTTGAAAGTATTTGTTGGAGCTGAGCACACTCACGCTGCACAACAACCAGAAGTTCTTGATATTTCAGGACTTATCTAAGGAAAGGAACAATAAAGTATGTCACAAGCACAATATGCAGGTACTGGACGTCGTAAAAACGCTGTTGCACGCGTTCGCCTTGTTCCAGGAACTGGTAAAATCACTGTTAACAAAAAAGATGTTGAAGAGTACATCCCACACGCTGACCTTCGTCTTGTAATCAACCAACCATTCGCAGTTACTTCAACTGCAGGTTCATACGACGTTTTCGTTAACGTTGTAGGTGGTGGATACGCTGGTCAATCAGGAGCTATCCGTCACGGTATCGCTCGTGCCCTTCTTCAAGTAGACCCAGACTTCCGCGATTCATTGAAACGCGCAGGACTTCTTACACGTGATTCACGTAAAGTTGAACGTAAGAAACCAGGTCTTAAGAAAGCTCGTAAAGCATCACAATTTAGTAAACGTTAATTCGAAAGAATTACTATACTTACAGAGAGCACCTTTCGGGGTGTTCTTTTTTCGATTTGCTTACTAAATTGAGGGATATATAGTAGTATTTTTAGTAATACTTGATATTTTGGTATAATATGATTATTAAATAGTCTGAATATATAGTAACAAGGAGGAAGTAATGGCTGATTTTTTTGCTGGGAAAATTGTTTATCTTGATGAGCAAGCTGTTTTTGATTTTTTAGAATTACATCAAAATGGGATACAATCTGATATCATAAGACGTGTGTCCGAAAATATGGTTGAGGTAGATACCGAGGGAAAGGTTGGTATGAGTTTCTTTACTCGATTTAAAATAGGACTCTCTGGAAATGCTTCATATCAACGAAGCGGTGTAGTAGAATCACAGATTACCTCTACATTGCTAAGTAACTTTAAAAAGTTTGCGACCGATAAAAAAGGTTCTTCAAAAGTGGAACGTTTAGATAATGTTAAACTTTTTATTGAAAAAGACTCCCCCGCTTTTTACCGTAACATCACTCCTGTTCTCGATATGATTAGTGATATTACTAAAATGAATAGTATTACAGATGATGATAAAAATAATTTTAAAGGTATTGAAATAAAGAATATTGAACGAACTTTGGACCGACTTTCTGGATATTATGAAATTAAGGGAATTAGTTCCGAGAGTAATGAAAGTGTTTTCAGATTCAATATATCGGGTCTACGTAATAATTATACGTTGAGTGACTTAACTAAGATGGATGTCAAACTTTATGGAATTAAGGTTGGAGAAGTAGATTCAATTGATTTAAGTTTTAATACAATGATAGATAGATTATCAAACCAGAGACAGTCACAACTAGGAGCTGACTTTGATGAAGAACAAAATAATGAGAAAATACCGATATATGATGTTCTAGTGGCAGGTGTGTAATGGTAAGATTTAATATTTTTTTTGAGCCAGTTCAAAAGTTTAATGAAAGAGTCGTAAAATTAGATAACTATGTTTCATTTAATGAGGTTATTATAAATTGGACTAAAGATTCTACTATTATTGATATAATAAAACCTCTAATAGATAAAAAGAATTGTATTTTTAGAATGGATACCTACTCGCTTTCTGGGAGCCTAGTTTTTGAAAATATTGATTTATTAATCAAAATTTTTAATGATTCAGGAACTGAAGAAATATATCTTCATAATCCCCCTAAAAAATTCTTTAATTCATTAAAGCAACAAGTTAAATCAGAATTTTTAAATATTGAACAAAGTACTTTTGCAAAAATTAGTGAGGAGCAACTTAAAAGGATTTCTGAAGATTTAAATGAAAAAATAGTTGGTCAAGAAAAAGCTAAGAAAAGTTTATTAAGGAAATTGGTTACTCAGTTGGTGCGTACGAATGCGAAACCACTAGTATTAATGTTTTATGGTGAACCAGGAATAGGAAAAACTGAAACAGTAAAACAACTATCATTTACACTGTATGGAAATAACAATATTATTAGAGAACAAATGTCGATGGTTGGTGGTGAATCAAGTGTAAAATATTTTAAATCAGCAAACCATAGCGAGGACTCATTTTCTAAAACATTACTAAACAGAGAATCTAATGTTATTTTGCTTGATGAGTTCGCTTTAGCTCCTGCATTTTTTCATAGCACCTTCTTTCAAATGTTTGATGAAGGCATTTATGAAGATCAAAATTATAAAGTAGATTTAAGTAACTCAATTATTATTTGCACTTCTAATTTTAAAAGTCGTTTAGAAATGGAAAAAATATTGATATAGCATTATTGAGTCGATTTGATGGTTTTGTTAAATTTTCTCCACTATCTATTGATGAGAAAAAGAAAATTTTAAAATTGACGTATTCAAAAATTATTAGCTCTGAATATATAGATGAAAGGTATCAGGAATATCTAGATGAGGACAAGATATTAGCTTGTATTGAATCGCATCTAAACACCCTCCCTAATGTTAGAGCGATAAGGAAGTACGTTGAAGATGTTGTTGCGGATGAATTATTGGAGGTCATAATAAATGGTAAATCAAACTGATTAGGATAATAACTTTAGAGAACGATAAAGATTATGGAGTGGAGAATTTAAAATGAAAAAATTGAAAAAACTAACTTTTTATAAAACGATTTGGTTTTGGTTAACCATATGTTTATTGGTTTATATATTAAGACAATCTAAAGTGACAGTTGTTAAAATGTTTATTGATATCGTTTCTTATGTTTATCAGCAAGTCATAAGTGAACCGATTGCATTTTTGGCATTTCTTATCAGTATTATTACTGTATATATAGAAAGAATTAATGTTTTAAAAACAGATAGAAGAGCTAAATTATCCATCTCCTATAAAAAAGAGGCAATGTCAGAAGTAAAAGCTGTATTCAACGGTGAGGAAAAGGAGATTGAGGTACCTAAGCTAAGAATATATGAAAATTCAGGAACCATAAAGTCTACTTACATATTCACACCTTATATTAAAAATAATGATGTAAAAAATGATACAATAGATGATAACTATTTTTCATTTAATGCAGTTCATATCCATCTTAATGAAAATAGTAATTTTTTCAATCCAGCCAGGCTACATTATAATAATTGTATTGCTCCCAGTTCGTTCATTTCGAATAATCCAAATGAAAATCAATCTCATTTTATTTTTTGTTTATTCGAAGGTGTAGATGGTTCTTATAAATTATTATTGCTTGTTTATTTAAAAAATGAAAATGGAAACTATGATCTTCAAGTTATTGATAGGGTAGACGCATTAAATAAAGGAGCGGTGTATTTGCAACATTACTATAATCAGTTTAAAAAGTGTGAAAAATATCTTTCTGAAAATAATATCATCATCTCTTGAGTTAAATAAATAGACCTTTACAGTGAATATTAATCAAAAATGCCTCACTAATTAAGTGAAGCATTTTTGATTATATAGAAGATACTGCATAGTCTATTTTTAGCCTTATTGAAATGATTTCAGGTCATTTTAGTTTAATTTTGGGAATCAAGAAAGGTTTTAAATCAATATTTCTGACGTTAACAAGTCTAAAAAAGTCTTGGAACAAGTTTTGCATGTTCATCATAATATTTTATAGATTCCTTTCATACCAAGGGTTTAGCCCCTGTTTCTTAAATTTTACTGCCCACTTCTGCCCAGAAATGAGTAGTGTAAAAATCTTAACTATTATACCATGTTTAGTTTGAATGACAAAGTGAGGTAGTGTAAAATAAGTTGTGTAAACACTAAAAGGAATAAATTCGTTATAGTAGAGTTGCGAAACATTACTAGAAAAAGATTTATTCCTATGACTCAGTTTTCGCATAACTACTTAACTTCCTAGTCCAAAAGCAAGATATTGATAATAACAGAAGGAGAAACTTTCTCTTTTTTAGTTCAACTTATTCAATTTTTTTATTAAATATTGTAATAGAAGGTCAAAAGATGTTGGTATCATGCTACACTAAAATAAATTAAAACAAAACTTTGTCAAACCAGGCTTGAAAAAAGCTCGTAAAGCATCACAATTCTCAAAACGTTAAGAACCAGCTATAATGCAGCATTTACAACACTTCATGGTTCACACCATGGGGTGTTTTTTTGATGATTTTTAGTAAAATTCACACCATTACTTTTTAAGATTACGATGAGCAATCTCTCCAACAGCCATTGGAAGGACATTCGAAGTATTGACATAAGTCTTTGTTGTAATCGTGTCACTATGTGTTAGAGACTCAGAAATACCTTCAATAGATGTTCCAGCCTGTTTTGCTAACGTTACCCCTGTATGTCTTAATTTATAAGGGAATGCATGTTTAAGTTCTGGATGACGACGTTTGACAGATTTCATTTTATTATTAAGATAGTCAGAGTGTAGAGGGCTATTAACGTTACCCTTCATATCGATATAAGTAAAGACATATTGTTAATCGGATTGGATAATTCCAAACTTTGATAGTTCAGCCTTTTGATGTTTTTCATAAGAAGTAAGAAGCTGAAGTAAGTCATTGGAAATAGAGAAAATAGGCTAGCACAAACCCTATTTCAGTAGAAAATGAAGGAAATATTTCCATAATAAAACGCATAATATCAAGTTTCTTCAACACCTGATATTATGCGCGTTTAGGATTTTAAAGCCTGATTATTCAGTCTTTTTTTCTTTATAGTTCCGTTTAATTCCTAGCTTCATTAATTCTATAGAGGTTCATCGTCTTGAGTAATAATATTGTTTTCAGAAGTTATAGATTCCATTTTATTCTTCAAGTGTCAGTGTTCTCAATTCCTTATATCTTGCTAGGACTTAGGGAGAATCATTGATAACAGACTGTTACAAATCTAGTTAGCTGAATGATTTATATTTATCTATTTTTCTAGTAACCAATCTATGATATTTTTCTTCTCAATACCATTGTAATTGGCTGTTGGCTGAATCGTATCCATTGTTAATAGATATTTAGGGAATTGATCTTTAATGGCTTCTAGTGGTCTAAGTTCTCTTTCTAGTGTTTCTGGAGCAAGTGTTGTTTCACTGACCTGATAATAAGCGTAGTGACCAAGATCAGTTACAACAACAAAATCAACCTCATACTTATCTAAGTTACCAACATATACTTGTGAATATCTACGTCTCAATTCCAAATATACCATATTTTCCAAGATATGCCCAATGTCTTCTTTGTGGTCTGGTAATAAGAGATGTCGTAAACCTAAATCAACGGGATAATATTTTTCTAAGTGTCGCAATAATGCTCGACCTTTTACATCAAAACGTGGAACGGAATAAAAAAGTAAACTATCTGTCAAAGTTGTCAAATAATTTTCCAAAGTATTATGGGAGATTGAAACATTTTGGCTAACTAGGGTATTGCGAATCTTATTTGTTGATATTAAGCTACCTGTACTACTGAGAAGGGTTCGGACAATGCGTTCAATAATAGTAGGATTTGGATTTCCCAATCTAGTGACAATATCATTTAACAGTATGGAGTTATATATTCCTCTTAGATAATCAATTTTTTCAGCGTAAGATGATGTTTGCAATAAGTAAGGGAAAGCACTAAAGAGATATTTGTTAAAAATTTCTGTTGTATTCAGATTCTCTGTGAGAGATTGACCTGATAGGTATTCTTCAAATGACAATGGAAGAACTTCTATCTCAACATACCGACCGGTCAAGTTTGTAGCTAATTGGCTACTCATAAAGTAGGCGTTGGATCCAGTCAAATAGAGGTCAACATTTGGTAGGATAAATAGACTATCTGCTACCAGTTCAAATTTTTCAACATGTTGAATTTCATCTAAAAAGATATAGTATGTTTTCTCGCTAACTAATTGATCTTTTATATAAGCGAATAATGTTTGAAAATGTCGCAGTTCATAATAACTCAGATCTTCAAAATTGATGGATATGATTTGATCCTCGTCTACCCCAGTTGCTAGTAACTCCTCTTTATAGAGTTGAAAAAGCACAGATTTACCAGCTCGTCTAACTCCGCTCACAACTTTGATGATTTGGCGATCACGATGTCTTCTTAAAAAGTCTAAATAATGTGGTCTTTTGATATAGTTCATAATAGATACCTCAAAGATAGTATAATACAAATAGAAATTATTTTCAAATATTTAGAAATAATATTTAATTTGTTCGATTATTTCTAAATATTTGAAAATAATATTTTTGTGCAATCAAAAAATAGTCCATTTTGGTATGGCATGATAGTAAATCTTGTGAGGTTTTGTAGCAAGTATTCAAATAAAAAGCGCATACTATCAGGAATAAAAAACTTGATAGTATACGTTTTATCCTAGAAATATTTACTGGGTTTTCTTTTCAAACTGACTTTTTAAGAAGTTGTCTTATCAATAATTTTAAAGAAATTTTTGAAGCTATGTTGGAC
>NZ_JAPVZK010000017.1:0-48500 GCF_041432345.1 Streptococcus sp. 27098_8_103 | reverse complement strand
GCTACCTCAATCACTTTTTCAACTGCACGGTAGTAATAGTTTACCGTAGTGCCACCTTCTGCAATCTTACCGTTTGCATTGTCTGGTGTAGCTACTAACTCATAAGTAGTTACTGTTGTAACGGTCTTTTCTGGTAAGTCTTGAACCTCAGTTTTAGACGGAATTTCTTTAGATTGAGTTCTATAGTCAGACTTAACTGGTAAGTCTACTTGGTTTTCACTTGGTGCTAAAGAAGTTGTTGTGTTCTCTAAATAGTAGTTAACGTTTAGAGGGGCTTTTTTCTCGCGGTAGTAGTGAGTTACTGTAGAATTTCCGTCAGCTACAACCTTATAAGCACGAATTGGTGTAATTAATTCACGTTTGTTGTAGGTTGTTTCGTTGTGACTTGAAGTTTCTGTTGCAGAAATAAACTCGATACCACTATCGGGTTGAGCTTTGTAATACCCACCTTCAGGAATTGCTTCGACATTATTATCTGACTCCCCTTGGAAAAACTTATATTCTGGTGTAGTTTCTACAGAAGTGATTGTTATAGAACCATCGTCATTAACTTTGACTGTACCTTTCTTAAGAAGTTCGGTAGCAACCTCTTTAGTTGTACCTGTATCTTCTAGGTTCTCTAAAATTTGTTCCCTTGTAACTTGGCCTTCAATATGGTTAATTGTTGTTTTAGTTAAAGAAATTGAACCCTCAACATCTACTGTATAAGACTTTTCAATAGTAGTAGTGCTTAAAGTAGAAGTACCCCTAAACTCTTGTTTTTCAATATTTTTGAAAGTTAGAGTCTCAATAATTTTACCTAAATTTCCATTTGGAGAAAGTAACTCTTGAAGACCTGGAACATCTATTGGACGATCTGTAGGAATATAAAAAGCATAAGAATTAGCAAGTACTCCACTGTTTACCCAAACAACATCAGCACCAATGGCTTTAAGTTTAGCTGGAAGTTCTTCAAAATAAGCATCTACTCTAGCTTTTACTTCTGCCACTTTTTGCGCTTCTTCTGGAGTATTAGCTTGTTTTTTAGCAAATTCCAATAAATCAAACAAATAACGGTAGCTCTTATTGTTTTTAAGCGCTTCTGCTGCTGTTGGATTCTGTAGACTTGAATCTTCTTTGCGAGGACTTAATTGGAAGTAAGGGTTATCTTCATAGATAAAGTCCTCAGTGTCAAATCCAAATACTGTTGAAGTAGCAACCGTAGTTTCAGTCACATCATCGCCTGTTTTGAAACGACCGTCTGGTCCTAGTTTTGTAACAGAAACATTATGATCTTGAGAGCCTTGAATAGTAAAAGTAGGAGAAGCAAACGTGTCGCCATCTTCATCATTACGAGTATCAGGAGTTAATTCAAAAGTTGGACTCTTAAATTTTTTAACAGTCTTAACAGTTGTAGAGTTACCCACTGCATAAGTATCTTTATCTAATACAAGAATAGAGTCACCTTCTTGAAGAGTTACATTTGCTTTCGTGAAGTCTTTAGCGTTTGCAAGACCTGCTTTCCATTTAGAAACAGCATCTTCATCGCTTGATACCCCGTCAGTTTCTACGAACTTACCGTAGTGACCGTCAGAAGTTTCTTCGACAAGATAAACTTTACCTGTCGTTTTTGTATAATCAATTTCCCCTAGTTTGTTGTGCATTCCTTCTGGGGACACACTTGCTTCAATATCGTTAAATTGAGTTTTGCTATACTTAGCTTTATCTGCACCCTCAACTTCAGAGCGTGTACGCTCATAAACTTTACCATTCAATTCAAGAGTATCTTGTTTCCCTGTTTCCTCAGAAACGGTAATACCGCTTTTATCAGCAGTTGACTCACGGTAGTCTTTACCATCTGTATCTGCGGCAAGACCCTTTTTATCATAAGGAGTTGTAATTGTTCCTTGACCTGTTGCTACTGTTTCTGTTTTCAAAAGTGAATTATCTTCTTCTAACTTGTAATTTACAGTAGTCTCAGAAGTAACAGTTAACACATCCGAACCGTCAGCGTCACCTTTATTTTCGTTAGCTTTAGTAGGTTCAGCAACACCTTTATTCAAGACTGCATCAAATTTAGCAACTTTACTAGTATCAGTATCATCTGTAAATGTATTTGTATTTGCAGAAGTTGTCTTATCGACACTATCTACCAATGCAACCTCACTTCCACCTGTACCATTTACAACATCTGCCAAAACTGATTGTGTTGTTGTAACTAAACCAACACCTAGTGCAAGAAGTGTTGCACCGATTAATTTTGAATCAGTTCTACCATTCTTATACTTACGGAAAGAAAAAATTTCACGCTTATTGTCTCTAAACATTCTTTACCTCATAATATTAAAATTAAATATAATCCTTCTACTTCTTTCGGAAAGACAAAGGCTTTACTACTATATTTTAGCTAATAAATTCTTAAATACTTAACCTAAAATCAAGTACCAATATAATTCTAACACATCGTCTTTAGTATAACAAGAATAAAACCTTGAAGATTTAAAGCATCCACCCTTTCGATAATCTAATAGTATAGATTTCAATTCTTTAGGTGTCCGAAATACCCTAGTATTTTCACATTTACTTGCATAAAATTTATGTGCTAAATCTACATCAGAAAGCAAACAAACTAAACCAAATGAAGATGCTTCAACAGCAGCATTTGCAAAACATTCGCTCATAGAACAAGAGATATAACCCTCATGATTCTCATAAGGAACATTTTCAACAAATCCTTTAAACTGAACATTTTCAGGTAAATCTTCTTCAGTATAACCTACAGGTAAATTTCCATAAATCGTCAATTTACTATCAGGTAACTCCCTAAACGCCTTAATCGCCCACTCACAACGTTTCAAAAAAGTCATGTTACCTACAATACACCAATCTGTTACAGAAGTGTACTCTTTTTCTATACCCTCTTTTACATAAATCGGAGGCAAGAACCGTACCAAATTAGATCCTAATCGCTCTTCCAAAACGGGGCTTGCAACTAAATTTTGACACCAGTTTTGTAAGACAAACTTCATTTGAGGGTCTAAAATATTGTAATGAGTATATGCAAACAAGGTACGACCTGTGTTTTGGAAGAACTTCCTCAATTGAAGAGGATATTCATTAACCATATCGATGATAAAGCGATCTTCGACTGTAGAATTGTTAGCTAGATAGAGACTGACTAACTGCCATTGGGTATAGGTTTCACCACTTCTTAGATTTTGATAAGAATGGTAATTTTCACTCACATCCCCTTTGAGTAATTCTCCTTTACTATCATAAAGAGTGAATAACTTTTCTTGATGAGAATATCGATACAATAGTTGAGAGGTATAACATTCGATACTTCCATCTTGATAGCGAATAAGACCAACATACCCTTCATTTGTAGACTCAACTCTAACGATACCCTTTAGCTCTTCTACAAATTCTTTTTTTACACTGGGTTTCTGTCTAGCTAGATCTGACTGATCATAAATGACATGGTAAAAATTTTCAAATCCAAGATTTTCAAGGGTTTCAACAAAATTTGGTACAAAATTCTCTAAATTTGTTAAAACAAGTTCCTGTTCTACCTCTAAACTTTTAAAGATTTCCTGACGTGCTAATTGACTTCTTTCAAAACCATAAGAACTTACAGGAACTGCTTCTTTAATTGTAAATACTTTAACCATGGTTTATTTTAATACATCCTCCAATCTTAAACCACGACTTCTTGCTAGTCTCGCACGAAAAGTCATGCCACGTTTGTAACGTTCTGATAAACGATAGTAGGTTGTTACTATATTCAAAACTGAAGCATTCTCCTTTGTAACTATTCTAGACCACAAATGCCAATCTTCAAATCCATCGCACTTAGCATCATAGCCTCCTGCCTCATCATAGGCAGAACGTTTAAAAATGACGGTTGAATGATTAAAGACATTTCGGTAGGCAAGCTCTAACCACAATGGTTCCCCTGATAAACCATGTTTCGGGTTTCGTTCCATTTTATCAGTCATCTCATCCTCTTCAGCTATAACTCTGGCTCCTATAAGATCTATTTGTGGATTTTCTTCCAATTCATGTAAGAGAAGGTCTAGATGCCAGGGCATCCAAATATCATCTGCATCTTGTCTGGCTACATAAGCTGTTTGAGACAGGCTGACTCCACGATTTAAAGTTTCTGAAATCCCTTTATGACTTTCCCTGATATACTGTACTCGTTCATCTACTAGATAAGGCTTACATACTTCCTCTGTATTATCTGTCGAGCCATCATCCACAATTAGCAGTCGAAATGCTTGGTGGGTTTGATTTAAAACAGAATCAATCGTTTGACTAATGGTTTCAGCCCCATTATAGACAGGCATAATAATATCAACAGGTGTGTCTGATTGAGACAGATTTTGATAAGGAACACCTCGTTTTGCAAAAACATTTGATTCATGAGTTGTTAAAAAAGTCCGATACCCATGCACTGATACGCCCTCTATATTTTTGACCATCAAAAGCGAGGTTGAGTAAAAACCATGTACTTCAACGAACTCATACTCCTCCAGTAAAAAATAAATTTCTTCTTCAAAGCAAAATCTAGTTTCTTTCAATTTATCTTGATAGGGATTCAAAGGTACTCTAGGATGGGGATAGTAATAATCAATCCTCTGCTCATCTAAAACTTTAGCAGTCAATTTTTGGGTAATTTCCAAATCTTCCTGATAAAGGAGAGAGCCTAAAAATTGCCCCAGAAAAATGCTTATTTTCTTACCATTTTTAGCCCTATGAAAATGACTTGGTTCAAGATGAAGCTTTAGAAAAACCTGCTTCTCTTTTGGGAAGAGGATACAGTCCTCAAATACCGTATAATGTCTATTTGACAAAGACATAACCTCTCTCAAGGTAAAGTTTGTATAAGGAATTCCCCTCTCAAAATTTTGTGTATAGCGATTGAGAGGTACAATGGAAGTACTACCATCATCAAAGGTGTACAAACTCATTGTGCTAGGATTAAAGATACTAAGAGCCACGGGATTATCTAAACTTGCTAGATAGAGATTGCGAATTGACTTGTCTTTCAAAACCTCCTGAATATCATTCAAGACTGTCTTTCCTTCTAAAACAATGACTTCCTTACAAAATTCTGCCATCCGTTCAGCATAAAAAATCTGTCTCGCATCATTTGACATCTTTAGATAAATCCCGATAAAATCTTCTGAAACAGTCTGAACAACTTCCTTTGCGACTAAAACTTGAAATGGGGAAGAACAAAAAATGATATTTTCCACATTTACCTCCTCATAAAATCCTTACAAACTCTTACTTAGCATCTTGCTTTTGCGCAATCATCTCTTGCCACCAAGCTTCATGTTCTTGATACCAATGGATAACTTCTTTTAATCCCTTATCAAAATCCACGTAGAGAGGTGTAAAACCTAATTCAGTATACAATTTACTAGCATCAATTCCATAACGAAGGTCGTGTCCTGGTCTATCTGCTATATACTTAAAATCTTCCTGAGATCTTCCTAACTGCAACAAGATTTTCTGTAAAACTTCGATATTCGTACGCTCATTATTTACCCCAATCAAGTAGGTCTCACCAATCACACCCTTATCAATAATGGTGTCGATAGCTCGACAATGATCTTTCACATGAATCCAGTCACGAATGTTAAGCCCTGCTCCATATAGAACTGCCTGCTGACCAGTTAAAAGATTGGTGATTTGTCTTGGGATAAATTTTTCAGGATTTTGATAGGGGCCATAATTGTTTGAGCAGTTGGAAATTGTAGCCCTGACTCCAAAAGAACGAACCCATGCTTTTACCAATAAATCCGCAGAGGCCTTTGTAGCGGCATAGGGAGAACTCGGATTGTACTGCGTTTGTTCAGTAAATTTATCCTTACTTTCTAATGGAAAGTCCCCATAAACCTCATCTGTTGAAATATGGTGGAAACGGATATCATACTCTCTAGCTAACTCTAAAAGATTGTGCGTACCGACGATATTACTTTTCACAAAAATAGACGTGTCGTGCAAAGACTTATCATTAAAAGATTCCGCTGCAAAATGAACAATCAAATCAACTTGTTCATCGATGTGTTTGCTTAATTCCAAGTCATTTGCGATATCAAGTTTATGGAAACCTACTCTGTCATCCAGTAAATCTTCGATGGTTTTCAACGAAGAGGCGTAAGTCAAATTATCCAAAATCGTAATCTGAATATCCTTATAAGTCTCTTTTAGGTATCGCACAAAATTTGAACCAATGAAACCAGCTCCACCAGTCACAACGATATTTTTATATTTCATCTATTTTTCCTTTAACACATTTTACTCAAATCCAGTACGGTCAACACTTACAACTTCCCAGTCTCTTGTATCTGCAATTTGTTTCCCATTTTGTTCAAGTAAAGTATTAAAATCAGGAACAAACACTTTTACAAAAGGCTTTGTTAATCTTAAAATATAGCCTACCCAGTAACAATAGGTCGAATTGGGACAAATAAAATACTTATTGCAACTATATAGCTGTAAAAAGTTGTCTTGAATATCCTGCTCCTCAACTATAATCGGGTTTTCAAAATGATACTGAGAATGGAGAAAAGGTACCAATTCTTCGCGACACCAGGTAACATCGTCTGAAGTAATTCGGATGGTTAACTGTTGGAATTTATCCCCTTCAATTGCTGCTATCTTGTCTAAACAAGAACCGATATACAACTGAGAATTATAACCGTAATTTTTTCTATTTCGTTCATTGAGAAAATCCGTTCTTCTAATGGCAATGGTCACATTTTTCTCTTCAAATCGAGCGGAAGCTGCTACCACTGGTTCAATCAAATACTCTCTACAAAAAGAGTCCAATTCTTCTGAAGAATAGTCAACACCTGCTTCTTGAAAATAACCAAAATCTTCTAATTCGGTACCATTTGCTTTTGAAAATAAGACAGCGGTTTTTGGAAAAAAGGTTTGGGCAAACTGAAAATATCCTGTTCGTAAGACATAACTTTCCTCATAGCCCATCATCCGATCTCTATGCGCTTGTAGTAGAAGATAGAGCAAATTTCCTAGTTGAAAACCTCTATTATTTTCGTAAATTTTCAAGATTAGAATCTCCTTTTTGCTTTGTAAAGTATTGTCCCAAAGTAGAAGCGTCAGGATTTTTTAATAAATTCTTTATTTGTCTACCTGTAAAAATTTCAGAATTATCGATACCCAATTTCACTCCATCAATCCTATTTAAATTCGATACTAGATGACGAGCCAAATCATTTATTGCTGTTACTTGATAGCACATCTCATCAGGATAAATATCAGAAATCGGCTCTAAATCCCTCAACAGTTCATCTGGAAGAGGCTCTAGTAAAACCCACAACTGATCATTTACTTTTTTATAATATTTTTCTAACTCAGGCTTGTCCAAAACAATATCATTTGAAATATAAGTCCATTGTCTAGAGAGTAAATCGTTGATAAAGCCCTTTTTCAGCGTTTTTCCATATAAGGTGTCCATAATATAAATTGTATTGCAATTTTTGTGAGCTTCAATCACGCTATTATAAATCTTTTGATGAATAGCGCTATATCTGATACCACTATCAAATACAGACTTCGTAGACACTAAAATCATATGACCTGTCTGAATGTTTTTTAGGACATTTAATAATGTCTCTATTTCTGAATCATCGTTTTTCAAACCTAAATTAGTTAATAATTTTTCTGATGACGGAGCGGTACAAATCACCACATCATAAAAACCTTTCAAAGCGTCTTCAATACTATTTCTATTGAAACAACTTAAATCAATATCAGATTGCTTCCTTAATGTATCAAATAAAACTTTCCCAACTGCACCTGTTGAACCTATTAAGGCAACTTTCTTCTTGCTTGATTCAATTATTTCAAGAACTTCTTTAAAAGTTTTAGCAGCTTGGTCTTTTTCAGAAATGATTGGTTTTAAAAGAGAATCCCACAACAAATGAGCATCTTTGTCTAGTGGTGTAATTCCTAGATAGTTTTTATGTGGATCATAGTAGTCAGCAACTAAATAATTCAATATTCCATTATCAACCAGCGATTGTGCTCCATTGGCAACTCCACCAGGGACAAAAACAGCCCTACCAGGTTTGACGTCTATCACATCTACAGATTTGTAAGTTGGAGAATCTATCCGTAGATCGATAAAAATCATTTTAAAGGTTCCAGATGCTACTGTCATCAATTTTTCATAGCCCTGACAATGCATCCCTCTGATAACTCCCTGATTTGAAACAGACACATTATTTTGAAGTTTATGATGAAAGAATGATTCTGGCACCCCATTTGCAACTAAATCTTTTTTTCGCCAATTCTCTAAAAAATAGCCACGCTCATCATGATGAAGAGGACTTTCAAAAACCAACAAACCTTGAATCTGTACTGAAATAGTTCTATCTATATCCATCTTTTCCCCTCTGTATTCATACCCAAAACGATTAATCCAGCTAAACTAAAGTCATTTTCATTATGTTTCTTAAATTATACCACTATATGGGTTCTCTAGCCAGATGAAGGTCATTCTTTTTAAATGTCAATATCTAAAATTATATATTTTTGTTAGGATGAAGAAAAAACCAAAAAAGAAAGGACTAAATTTGTCCTTTCTAGAGATTAACTTTTCTTCAACCCACTACAGTTGACAAAGAGACATTCTGTTTTATTCTTTTGAAGAACTGCTTGAGCTTGAATCTCCACCACCGATGTATTGAGTGAAGATATTTTGGAAGGCTTGATCTTTAACCTTGATGTTGGCTGCTTGCAATTCTTTTCCTATAATGCTTTGAACAAATGATGCATCATTTTGTTTTTGAGTCAAGATAACAGTTTTCAATTTTTCTTTGTAGTCATCGATATTAGATGATTTTTCTGTTTTCTTAATGAGTTTCACAATGTAATATTGGCTGCTGTAGGCTTGTGTTCCAGTAACACTAATCACATCAGAAACACCATTTACATCTAAAGCAAAAGCTGCTTTTTTAACTTGATCTGGTACTTCTGTTGAAGCAGAATCAAAGGTGATTTCTCCACCATTCGCTTTCGTTTTCTCATCAGTTGAATTATCTTTGGCTAATTGAGCAAAGTCTGCATCACTAGCTTTAGCTTTTTCAAGGACTTCTTTCGCTTTATCCTCATTATCAAGACGAATGATTTGAGCCGTTACATCTGGAGTGTATTCATCAAATGCTTTCTTATAGGCATCATCTGTCAATTCAGCTTCTGCTGCCTTCTTAACTGCCAACTCAACCAATTTACTTGTACGAATTTGAGCTTTGCGTGTTTCAAGAGTCATACCTGCTTGTGACAAGACACGTTGGTAGTTCTCACCATATTGTTTCTCTTCTTCGGCAATAGTATCATTGACTTCTTTGTCATCTACTTCAGAACCGTATTGTTTTTCAAATACTTTTTGGATGGTCATGTTCAACAAGACTTGTTGAGCTGAAGGGTTGCTTTTCACTTGCTCATAAAATTGATGTTCTGTGATAACATCTCCTTTCATGCTGATAAGGTCTGCTCCTTCTGAACCTTTGGAACAAGCTGCTAAAGTTGCTACTGATAATAGTGTAATGGCACCTGCCAATAGTTTTTTCTTCATGTCTACTCCTTTGAGATAAGTGTTACCCTATCTATTTTACTATATTTTCTTAAATTATTCTGAAAATCATTCGCTAACAGGCAATTGAACGTCTGCTACATTTTTACGAAGCATGAGAATTCCGTCCCCCAGAGGTACTAGTGTTGCGGTGAGTCCTGGATTGTCTAAGGTTGCATCAAATAGTCTTTGAAGTCCTCTGTAAATAGTTCGCTGGCCACGACGGACTTCCATAATATCCTTGGCAACATCACCACCTTGGAAAATATCATCCAAAACAACCACACCACCGACTTCCAAATGTTTGAGGATTTCTGGCAGAAAGACGATGTATTTAGACTTGGCTGAATCCATAAAGACGAAATCATAGGACTCTGTCAAGGTAGATAAGACATCTACCGCATCTCCTTCTAGGAGCGTAATTTGCTTGCGACTGTCAAACTGGGCGAAATTTTTCTTGGCAAATCCAATCATCTCTGGATTGCGGTCAATGGTTGTAATCTTTGCCTTTGGCGCATGTTCTGCCATCAAGAGGGCTGAAAACCCGATGGCCGTCCCAATTTCTAGAATGTTTTTAGGTTGTATGGTTTCCATGAGAAAACGGAAATAAGCAACCGTTTCATGGGGAATAATGGGAATATTTTCCTTGCGGGCAAAGTCTTCCAATTCTTTCAAAGATCCTGTGACCTGCTTTTGGCGCTGACGCATCAAGTCTACAATTTCTTCCTTGACGACAGGGCGACGCATGTTATGGTTGGCATTTTTACTATATGATTCAACCATCTTATGCCATTCCCAATTTTTCAACAAGTGCTTCAAACTCATTTAAACGACGTTCAAAGACTGCAAAGGCATCGTTGAGGTAGTCTTCCTTCTCCATATCAACTCCAGCTTTTCTCATGACATTAAGTGGATAGTCAGACTTACCTGCCTTGAGATAGTCGATATAGCGGTCACGGTCTTCTTGATTACCATGGACAATCTTTTCAGCCAAGGCTGAGGCTGCTGCAAAGCCAGTTGAATATTGGTATACATAGTAGTTATAGTAGAAGTGTGGAATGCGAGCCCACTCGTATTGGATTTCAGGATTGTCTTCCTTACTCAAACCATAATACTCTTGGTTCAAGTCTGCGTAGAGTTTATTTAGGAAATCACTTGTCAAGACTTCTCCATTTTGGTCCGCTTGGTGAATCGCGTGTTCAAACTCAGCAAATTGAGTTTGACGGAAAACTGTCCCACGGAAACCATCTAGGAAGTTATTGAGAATAGCAAAGCGCGTTGCATCATCTTCCACTTCTTCCAATAATTTCTCCGTCAAGATATTTTCATTGGTAGTTGATGCAATCTCAGCCAAGAAGATAGAATAATCTCCGTAAACATAAGGCTGCGTTTCACGAGTATAGCTTGAATGCATACTGTGACCTGTTTCATGAACAAGGGTAAAGAGATTGTCTAAATTGTCCTGCCAATTAAGTAGCATAAAGGCATTGGTATCGTAAGAACCACCAGAGTAAGCACCTGAACGCTTGCCTTGGTTTTCGTAAACATCAATCCAACGCTCGCTGAAGGCACGTTTGACACGGCTCAAGTAATCCTCACCCAAGACTGCCAAGGCATCTTCTGCCTTTTTCAAGGCTTCTCGGTAGGTAAAACTGTATTCAACAGAAGAAAGTGGTGTGTAGACATCGTACATCTTGAGGTCTGAAATTCCCAGGATTTTTGAACGAAGGTTAAGATAGCGATGCAAGAGTGGCAAATGCTTGCGAACTGCTGCTACCAAATTGTCATAAACACTCTCTGGAACAAAATTGGCTGCTAGGGCTGCATGACGAGCGCTCTTGTAGTTGCGAACTTTGGCACGGTAGTTTTGCACCTTAACATTGGTTTGCAAGGTTTTGGCATAGGTGTGTTGGAATTGTTGATAAGTCGCATAAAGGGCTTGATAGGCACCACGACGAACCTCACGATTTTTAGACTCCATCAAACGTGTGTAAGTCCCATGAGATAGCTGAACTTCCTTACCATCATCGTCAAGAACATAAGGGAACACAATATCCGCATTGTCCAAGATAGCGAAGGTTTCACTTGCCGAACCAAAGATTTCCCCAGCTCCAGCCAATAATTCTTCTTCGCGTTGTGAAAGAACGTGATCCTTGCCTTGCAAAAGCTTGTCAAAATAGTGTTGATAAACCTGCAATTTTGGCTGAGCTTCTAAAAAGTCAGCATACTGCTCTTCACTAATCTCCATAAATTCAGGCTCATAGAATGAAAAGGCTTGGTCTAGCTGGCTATAGAGAGTCATGGCCTTGGCATAGTACTCTTGGTACTTGGCTTCACGTGTGTCTTGGTCATTCTTCATATGAGCATAAACGTAAAGCTTCTCCATTTGGCGTTCCATTTCAAGAGAAAATTCAGTAATTTCGAGTAGACTATCCGCACTATCCAGGAGATGGCCTTCATACTGGGCTACTGTCTCCAATTGTTCTGTTATATCTTTTAAGGCTTCTTCCCAAGCCTGGTCAGTTGGGTAGATCGTTGATAGATCCCATGTATCTTTTTCATTTATTTCATGTCTTTGTAATACCATTAGATTCCTCCATCCTTTCTATTCTACCATATTTTTTAAGAAATATTGCTGATAAAAGGCTGGTGGATAGAGCATTTGCCAATCATTTTGAGGATTTTCTTGATAATAGGTTTGAAAATACAGATAATAGCGAATCAAATCTTGCTCAATTTGGCAAAAATTACCTACTAGTGGTCGAATTTGTGGATACCATTCTTTTAGCCCATAAGTCAGGAGATTTTCTCCCTTTTTATAGGCTTCTGCTTGTTCTTTCATCCAAATGGGATTTTGATAGTACAGTTGTTGCCGGATATAACGACAGATGTCCTTGTCCTGAGAAACTGTAAAATGAGATATTTTTTGTTTCTTATAGGGAAAACGTAATATCTCCAGTAAACTACCGTGACCATAGGGAAATTCCTTAATCTGATAATGGAGTTTACCTCGGAGATCTTGGTGAATCAGGTATTTGAGTCTTAAAACTTGTTTTTCACTGTCTAATTCCCAAACATAAAAGCCCATGTTTTGACTGAAATAGAGAAAACCTTGTTGTAGACGAGTCAAACGCTCCTTGAGCCACAGTTTTTTTCCCAGCAACCACAGTACTTGGTAACCCTGACTACGATAGCCCTCGCTACGCTCTTTAAGAACTTTTTGAGGCAAGGGACTACATTGAACCTCTAAAGCTAGATTGCCATTTACAAATACATCCGCAATCTGTTTAAGCTCTGGAAGCAGGTATTCTAATTGCACCTCGGCCTCTTTTTTCAACCAGTGATAAAGGACTTCCTTATTTTCCAGATGTTCTGGACTTTCATTTTCAGAGGAAAAATCACAGTCTTTTAAGGTTTTGTGGGCAAAATGGATCCGGACACTTGGTCCTTGACGCAAACGGAGCTGACCTCCACAAGCTGGGCAGGTGTATGCTTGCTTCTCAAGCTTATCCTCTAACACATTTACCAATTCTCCCCTAGAATCTCTCGCAACAAACATGATTTCCCTCCTTTTCTATATTATTCGTAAAAATTAATAATCGTATTTTTAATTATAGAAAAAAGTATAGTAAATCGAAATAAAATATAAGCAAATTGATTGAGAAATTATAATTAATTGAAATAAGATATGAACAATTTTATTAGGTGAATCAAATTAATTTCTAAAAATATTTTAGTAGCAGTTGTATACTATACTAGTTTTAATCTGCTATAAAATCAAATTTCTAACAATAGTTAAGAATTTATATCGTACTTTTCCAGTTTCATTTCACTATACTATAATTAACGAAAAATCTCCTAGCAGACTTTCCTGCTAGGAGATTTTCTTATGAGAGGTACTTGTCTAAGCTTTGAAAATCGGATTTACCATCTGATAATTATCAAACAATCTACCAATTAAGATTCTTCATCTTCTTTACGACGACGACCTGCAAGACCAAGACCAAGTAATGCACTTGCGGCAGCTGCTACCATAGATACTACAGAATCTGCTGTACCTGTATTTGGCAATTCTTTTGCCACTGTACGTGTATTTGCTTGTGCTGATGCTGTTTGACTAGCATTTGCTGCTGCTTGAGTTGTAGCTGGTGTTTGAGCAGCCTGGTCGTTAGCTGGAGTTGCATGATCAGTTGATGGAGCAACTTTCGCCATGAAGTCTTCTATACGTTTCACCATTGCATCCACTTCTGCTTGACTTGCTTTTGCATTGGCAAATACTGCTTTAGCTTCTGCTAATAATCCAGTCGCTTCTTGTGCAGTTTCTGCATCAAACTTAGCTGATTCTTGGATAATTAGTTCATCTAATTGACGAATAGCGCCTTCTAACTTCGCTTTATCCACTGTCGCTTCAGTGTTAGTAGATCCGTTATTTCTACCATAATCTGGAAGAGCAGTTTCTGGTTTAGAATCCCCATTTTGTGAAGCAACAACTCTAACCGGTACCTTTACAGTTACTTCTGTTCCATCTGGTAATCTTAACATTACTGTAGCAAACTTATCACCTAATGTATTTGTATCAGGTAAGTCTATGCTAATCACTGTAACATTCTCTGGTAAGCTTAGTTTTGAAATGATATCAGCTTGAGTAATGGCTTTTCCACGTTCAACTTTTACAACTCCAGTAATAGATGCTTGGATGTATGCTTCAAGTTCGAAAGTTGGGCGATCATAAACTAATGATTCTAAATCTAACTGATATAAGAAAGTACGTAAAGCTTTATCAAGTTCAACTTTTGTTGTTGCTTTATCAATGGCATTTAATGCTGTTTGTTTTAAGCGTTCAACTTCAGCAATTGCTTTTGCTTTTTCTTCAGCTGATAAGTTGGGATTTGCTTTAATACTTGCAATTTTTTCAGCTGCAGCAGCTTCTACCGCTGCTTTAGCTTCATTTACAGCTTCTTTGCCAATTGAATTCACTGCTTTGATTGCTGCTTCGCCTTTGGCTTGGGCTGCATTTACAGCTTCTTGTGTTGTCGCTTTTTGGATAGCTTCTACTGCTTCGATGGCTGCCTTAGCTACTTCTGCTTTGGATGCGGCTTTTTCTTCAGCTGATAATTTAGCATTCTTATCGATTTCTGCAATTTTTTCTTCTGCAGCTTTTTGAATCGCATCTAACGCTTTTTCTTTGCCGACTGGATTCACTGCTTTAATCGCTGTTTCGCCTTTTGATTGAGCTGTATTTACAGCTTCTTGCGTTTCTGCTTTTTGGATGGCTTCTACTGCTTCAATTGCTACCTTGGCTACTTCTGCTTTGGATGCGGCTTTTTCGTCATCTGATAAGCTAGTATTCTTATCAATTTCGGACAACTTAGCTTCTTTTGTCGCTTTAATTGCTTCCAAGGCTTTTTCTTTGCCGACTGGATTCACTGCTTTGATTGTTGCTTCGCCTTTGGCTTGGGCTGTATTTACAGCTTCTTGCGTTTCTGCTTTTTGGATAGCTTCTACTGCTTCAATTGCTGCTTTAGCTACCTCTGCTTTGGCTGCGGCTTTTTCTTCTGATGATAATTTAGCATTCTTATCGATTTCTGCAATTTTTTCCTCTGCAGCTTTTTGAATCGCATCTAACGCTTTTTCTTTGCCGACTGGATTCACTGCTTTGATTGCTGTTTCTCCTTTGGCTTGGGCTGCTTCTACTGTGGCTTGTGTATCTGCTTTTTTAATGGCTTCTACTGCTTCGGTAGCTGCTTTAGCTACCGAAGCTTTGGCTACGGCTTTTTCGTCATCGGATAAGCTAGTATTCTTATCAATTTCGGACAACTTAGCTTCTTTTGTCGCTTTAATTGCTGAAATTGCTGCTTCTTTTTCGATAGCTAATTTTCCATTTTCTTTTGCAGAGTTGATACCCTCTTCAGTTGTTGCATTATCAATAGCATCTGTTGCATCTTTTGCTTCTTTAGCTACTTTTGCTTTTTCTTCCGCCTTTTGTTCTAGCGTTAAGCTAGTACTAGCTTCAATAGCATCCGTGGCTTTTTTAGCGGCATCTGCCATTTCTTTTTTAGCAGCATCTCTATCAAGATCTTTCAATGATTCTGCTGCTTTATCTAAAGCTGTTTTTGCTGCATCCACTTTTTCTTGAGCAGCTTTAACTTCTTCTTTTGTTGCATTATTGCCTTTTGCTAAAACTTTGTCTGCTTCTGCTTTTGTCTCTTCTAATTGAGCTTTTAATTTTTCAAATTCTGCTCCATATGCTTTAATACTATCTGCTGTTTTACCAGTTGTATCTGCTTTTTTCAATGCATCAGAATCTGTTTTTAATTTTGTTTTTTCTTCTGTAGTTGCAGCTTCTACAAGTAGATTTTTAGCATTTTCTAATTCCGTTTTCACTGCATCTACTTTTGCTTGAGCTGCTTTAACTTCCTCTTTTGTTGCATTATTGCCTTTTGCTAAAACGTTGTCTGCCTCTGCTTTTGCTGCTTCTAATTGTGCTTTTATTTCTTCATATTTTCTTTCATATGCAGCGATACTATCTGGTGTTTTACCTGTTTCATCAGCTTTTGTTAATAAATCTGCATCTGATTTTAATTTAGCTTTCTCTTCTGCTGTTGCAGCTTCTACTAAAGCTTGTTTCGCTGTTTCCAATGCCGATTTTTTCTCATTAACTTTATTTAAAGCTGCTGTCACTTGTTCTGGTGTTGCATTTTCGTCATTAATTACTGTTTCTGCTTCTTTAATTGCTTCTTGTGCAGCTGTTTTCGCATCGTTATACGCTTTTGTACTATCTGCAGTTTTTCCTGTTGTTGGATCTGCTTCTGTTGCTAAAGTGCTTAACGCTTCCTTTGCTTTTGTTAACTCTGTTTTGTCTGCTTTATTCACTAATAATTCTGCAGCTTTTGTTAATTCCGCTTTTGCAGCATCTACTTTTGCTTGAGCTGCTTGAACTTCTGTTTTAGATGCATTATTTTCTTTTGCTAATACTGCTGCAGCTTCTGTTTTGGCAGCTTCTAATTGTGCTTTAAACTCTTCATATTTTCTGTCATATGCTGCGATACTTTCTGGTGTTTTACCTGTTTCATCAGCTTTCTTCAATGAATCAGAGTCCGTTTGTAATTTTGTTTTTTCTTCAGGAGTTGCTGCTTCAATTAAACCATCTTTGGCTTGTTGTAAAGCTGTTTTTTTGGCATTTACTGTTGCTAAAGCATCTCTAACCTCTGCTACAGTTGCATTTTCATTATCGATAACTGTTTTTGCTGCTTCAATAGCTTTAATCGCTTCTTGTTTTGCTGCATTATAAGCAGTAGCACTATCTGCTGTTTTTCCAGGTGTTGGATCTGTTGCTGTTACTAAGGTACTTAACACTTCTTTTGAATTTCTTAACTCTGTTTTATCAACTCTTAATGCCAATTGTTTCGATAAAGTTGACTCTAAAGCTTCTTTATATTCTGCTGTCTTCTTAACATCCGTACTCGTTACAAGTGTCTTAACTTTTTCTAATTCTGCTAAATACGCAGCTTTTGTTTCATTTGTCTTTCCATCTGTATCTGCTGTTTCAGTTGCTTTTAACTTATAGTAAATTCTTTGTAAAAGATTTTTCGCTACATTACTTGTATCTTGAGCAATCGAAAAATCTAATCCCGTAACAGGTAATGAATATTTTTCATCCCATGCTTGATAACTCATACCGGTACGATTTTGATTTGCTAAAGAAATTCTAACTTTATAATGATCTGCACCTTTAGGTAATGCAATAGGCTTACTAGTAAATGTCCCAGCCGCTCCATTTGGTTTATTTCCAGGTTTTGCCATTAACTTTTCTGCTGCACTTTTTTCAATAAAATCTACACGTCGAGTATGATCTACTCCACTATCTATTGTAGTGCTATTTGGTGTATTAGAAATTCGAATTTTAGAGTTATTTTTTCCATTCGTTGCTTTTGTAACAATTTTTTGGGCATCATTTGCATCTTTTGAAGGATCAAAAGTTGTTTCATATACTAATTTCTCTTGATTTCCTGTAATACTATAGACTTGAACTTTATAGTTAGCTTTAAAACCATCACTATCTCCAACATAACCAGGTTTAAACTTAACTACTACATCTGAACCATATAAAGTTGAATAAGCTGTAAATGTTTTTTCAATCCCGTTATATCCAGCAACATTCTTGGTAACTCCACTAGCTACTCTAGTTGGTTGATATGCACTACTATCCCAAGCTGCTTCATTTCGATTTTTTCTAGTTATACTCTTTGAAAGTAGTAAAGTGTACTCTGTTCTTCTATCCAATGCTTGTTCTTGCAACCAAACTGTATCATCAAGTGTTGAATTGATTGTTTCAAGAGGATACACATCTTCTTCAGTTTTTCTAGCAATGGCAAATTTACCACCACCTACTGCTTTCCAGCCTCCGAATTCATCAATTTCTTTTACAGCACCTTTTGCTACTTCCTTACTATCACCTAAACTATCCATATTTTGTGAAAGTTTTGTGTTATTTTCAACTGTAGGATCTAATGCTAATAATGCTTTAACTAAAGTATTTAAATCTGCATCTGCTGCAGGCGCTGTATAAGTTTGATTAGCAGCAGGATCTGTATCCGTAGTAGCTGCATCCGTACGGAATGGATTATTTGTATCCAAAGCCTTTCCATTACGTTCATCTTTAGAACCTGAGTTTGCAATAGAGTTAGATTCTGAAGATTTTTCAGTATTTGTTGCTTTAATACCTACAGTAGCTTTTCCATTTGTCGTGTCTACTGCTGGTGCTTCTTTTTTCTCTTCTGGTTTTGTTTGTAATTTTGTTGTTGCTACAATTAAGTTTGCATGTGCTTGTGATAATTCTGCTTGTGTTTTTGCATTACTCAAAACTGTTCTTGCTTCTTCTAAGACAGATCTAAGGTTGTTAGCGCTTTCTTCTGTCTTAGTAGAATATGTTCCTTTAGCAAACTTTCCATCAACTTCTTTGATTAAATCTGTTAATTCTTTCTTATCTAGAGTCTCCACCTTCTGAGGTGCTGATTCTGGAGAAGGACTTTTTTCAACTGTTGAAGGTTGAGTATTTGTCTCTACTGTTGCAGCAGGATTAGTGGTTACTGTGTTCCCTTCGTAGGTCCCATTCTGGGCATTCTGATCTTTAGGTTGCAGTGCTTGAGTCTCCCCATTAGTTGAAGGCACCCCTTGCTCCGCAGCAGATACTGCTCCATTTCCTAAAAACATGAACAATGCAGCTACTGCGACACTAGCTGCACCAAAGCTGACCTTACGAATAGAAAAACGTAATTGCTTTTCACGATCGTATTTACCCTTATGAAACATCTAATTTCCTCCAAAATAAATATTTGTATCACATCTTATAATACACTTTTACTCTAATAATTCAATAACTCCTATTTCATATTTTTTAATCCATTACAGTCTTTTATGCGTATATATATATATATATACGCATAAAAATGATTTTATTCTATTATTATAGAGTTTCTTGGAATAAAAATTATATTGTCAGAAATATTATTTTTTTATAACATTTAGCATTTTTTTAAAGATCCGGAAATTTCCAGATCTTCATTCTTATTTACTTTATTTTCTTAGCTAGCATGGTCGCAAAGCGTAGTTGAATACGATTGCCATTCTCATCGCGACGGTGAAGATGGCCTGGATTTTCATTGTACTTAACCAATTCCCAGTCCTTATAATAGTCTGCCAGTTCCCCTTCCTTAAAAGTAAATGGGAAGTTCACTGAGCAAGGATAATTCTCCGTATCCATGGCACAAACGATAAGATTGTAGCCACCAACAGTGGTTTTCTCCTGCATGTTTTTGATAATTGCAGGAATGCGATCTGCTTGCAGAAACATCAAAACAACTGTCGATATGATGAAATCATAGTCTTGCCCAATGCTAGCTGAATTGATATCGTAAAGACCAACAGGCATGTCTAAATCTTCCTGCTCAACAATGCTTTGTAAGATTTCAAGGGCCAATTCATTTTGATCTACAGCTGTCACATCAAAACCATTCTGTGCAAGAAAGAGAGAGTTACGGCCCTGACCACAGCCCAAATCCAAAGCTTTCCCTGGTTTTACTGTCTGCATTGCCTCTAGGACCTCTGAATGAACCGGATTGGTATTGTATTTTATAGGGAAATAATCCTCAGGTTTACAATAAAATTCCAAATACCATTCTACATCGTCTGTTACAGCCTCCACTCGGTGCCAGACTTGTGGTTGTGCCATGGGATTGTCGGCCCCTGCTTCAAATAGGTGTTCAGCTAGAACCTCCCCATTCTCTGTCAATTCAATAAACTTGAGAGTTCCTTTTAAAACAGTAATCTTGCCCCAAGTCCCAACCTTGGTATTGTGTTTCTGCTGAACAGCCTCTGACATGGTCTCTTTAGTCCACAAAGGCATGCGTTTATAGGCAACTAGTTTTTCCATTTTCATTCCCTCTTTTTATCGCTGATTAACAGCTTTCATCACGCGCGCAATATCGCGATTCTGCTCACGACGTTTGATTGACTCCCGTTTATCATAGTCATGCTTCCCTTTGGCAAGTCCTAAAAGGAGCTTGGCATAGCCATCTTTAATATAGACCTTAAGGGGAACCAGGGTCATACCTGTTCCCTTAGTCTCTTGTTCCAATTTTTGAATTTGTTTCTTATGGAGCAGGAGTTTGCGACGACGTTCTGGTTCTTGGTTCCAGATATTGCCCTCTTCGTAAGGAGCGATATGAACATTGCTCAGCCAGACTTCTCCATTTTTTACTTGGGCAAAGCCATCCTTGAGATTGATTCGAGCTGCTCGTACACTCTTGATTTCAGTTCCAGTCAGGACCATCCCTGCCTCTAGCGTATCTACGATTGTATAGTCGTGGCGCGCCTTTTTATTTTGTGCGACGACCTTTCCCTCGCCCTTTGCCATGCTTGGCTCCTTTCTTAGCTACTTCCTTATAAAAAGGTTTCTTTCCTTTTTTCTTCTTGTCTTTTTGTGAATGCTTGCGCTTCTCATTTGAGCGTCCTGATTTTCTCTTATCTTCCTTCTTATCTGAACGACGATTTGAACCACGCCCTTTGTCACTGCGATTAGACTGTTTTAAGCCTTTTTCAATCACATCAAACTCACTTGGGATATATGAGAAGTCAATTTCACCCGTCATCTTGTCAGCTCTTTCAACTCGGATACGAATCTGTTGCCCTACACGGAAGGTTGTTCCTGATTTCTCCCCACGAAGAGTCAAATCACGTTCGTTGAAATGATAAAATTCAGGTAGATTGGTGATGTGAATCAAGCCTTCAACCGTATTTGGCAATTCAACAAAGAGACCGAATTTAACAATACTTGATACAACAGCATCGTACTCTTGGCCTACGTATTCTTCCATGTACTCAGCCTTTTTCATGGCTTCGACTTCACGTTCAGCCTCAATGGCACGACGTTCACGGTTGGAAGACTGGGTCGCAATCTCTGGAATCACTTGTTCAAAATGCTCTGCTATTTCTTTAGAAGAGCCGTAATCACGAATCATACGATGAACAAGGAGGTCTGGATAACGGCGAATCGAACTGGTAAAGTGAGTATAGTAATCTGCTGCTAGTCCATAGTGGCCGTGATTGTGCTCCGAATAGCGAGCCTGCTGCATAGAGCGAAGAAGCATCATGGACAATACATCCGCATAGGGCTCTCCCTCAACAGTACGCATGATGTCTTGGAGGGTCTCCTGACTAATCTCACTGGCAGTTCCATAGATTCGTAAACCAAAACTTGAAGCATAATCAATAAACTTCTGAACCTTTTCAGCCTTTGGCTCCTCGTGAATTCGATAGATAAAAGGCAAATCCAGCTTGCTGAAATGCTCGGCAACTGTTTCATTGGCCATCAACATAAAGGACTCAATCATGCGCTCGGCAACACCACGCTGACGAAGAACGATATCAACAGGCTTACCTTGCTTATCCACTAAAATCTTAGCTTCATTGGTATCAAAATTGAGAGCTCCACGTTTCACACGCATGTTTTCTAAAATTTCATGAAGCTTGGCCATGAGTTCGATACTAGGGACAATTTTCTGATATTCTTGTCTCTTTTCCACGTCGCCAGCTAGAATATCATTAACATCGTTATAGGTCATACGGAAGCTTGTCTTGATTACCGTTTGTGTAATGGTGTAATTGACCACACGACCATGTTTATCAATCTCCATAATGGCAGACTGGGTTAGGCGATCAACTTGAGGATTGAGGGAGCAGATACCATTTGACAGTCGTTCTGGAAGCATTGGGACCACACGGTCTGTCACATAGACAGAAGTTGCACGATTAAGGGCTTCCTTATCAAGGGCAGACCCCTCAGTCACATAGTAGGAAACATCTGCGATGTGAACACCGAGCTCCAAATTCCCATTTTTTAAAGCCTTGATATGCACCGCATCGTCCAAGTCTTTGGCGTCAGCACCGTCAATGGTAAAGGTAATCTCATCTCTTAGATCCAGACGGCCTTCCATATCCTTTTGAGACGGAACATCAGGCACACTTTCTGCTTCCTTGACAACAGCCTCTGGAAATTCTGAGACAATGTCCATAGACTCCAAAACCTCAAGAACATCAATTCCGACATCCGTTGAATGCCCCACCACATCTAGAACACTCGCGACAAAGAAATCATGTTTCTTGCTTGGGTATTTGTCGATAAAGACCTTGAGAACTTCTGTTCCCTCCAGTTTAAGGGCTGGTTTTTTTACATAAATCGGTTGGCTGATTTTCTGATTTTTCGAACGGATGTAGCCAGCATACTTAGGTTTTTCCTGATCTAGAACGATTTGACCGACAACAGTTGTCAAACTGTGTTCTAGGATATCGATAATTTTGGCTTCCGCCGCTGTTCCCTTGTTACGATCAGCGACTTTCTTGATGACAACCTCAACAGTATCGCCATCAATAGCATAGTTGACATCGTTTTTACCTACAAAAAGGTCGTCCTCCTCGCCTTCTAGACTGACAAAACCAAAGCCATTTTTATGGGCATGAAAAATCCCCTTGAGAGTAATCTCATGTTTTTTCTTAACTTCTAAGGTCAGAGTACCATCTTCTTCAAAACGAATCTGGTGCTTTCTTTCCATTAAGGATAAGGTTTTAATCAACTCACGAAAATCCTTGGAACCGTCTTTTCCCAAAGCCTGAGCCAAGTCATTGACAGTTACCTTTCCCTTATCTTGCAAATATTCTTTTATTCTATCTTTCATATTTTCTTTCTAGATTTTTTAATTTTCTTTTACTGTAAAACCTTTTCAAACATCCTTTA
This sequence comes from Streptococcus sp. 27098_8_103, assembly GCF_041432345.1. GTDB lineage: Bacteria > Bacillota > Bacilli > Lactobacillales > Streptococcaceae > Streptococcus > Streptococcus mitis_BV. The sequence goes on along the minus strand of NZ_JAPVZK010000017.1, from coordinate 25,620 downwards.
AAAATAAAAAGAGGCAAAGACCTAGTCCTGCCCATTATTTTCTTATCTACTTGATAATACCGTCAATGCTAAGGCAATGGCTAGCCAGAAAAAGACTAAAATCCCTGTCAAACGCTGCATTACAGCTTCAAAACCGCGTGCTTTACTGCGTTCAAACAAATCACCTGAGCTGGCATCAAATACATTGCTGGATTGGTTTTTGGTTGGTTGCATGAAAATCGCAATCACAATCACAACAGATAATACTAATAAAATGGTTAATAATAGGTTATACATATCAAACTCCTTAAAATCCCTATTATTTTACCATAAAATCTACTTAGATTCAAGATGTAGGGTTACTTTTCTTTCCTTGGGACAATACTTTAAAACCTCAATCTTGTCTGGATGGGTTTTGGAATTTTTACTGGTTAGGTAATTGATACTGCCACAAGAGGAGCACTTGAGATTAATTTTTACTCGCACTAGATTTCCTTTACTTTTAATAATGTTCGAAATTGAAGAAGGTTAAAGAGACAACTAAAGGCAACACAAAGGCTTGTCGCATAAAAGACTGCATGGTAGCCAAATTGACCTGCTACTGCAGAACCTGCCATGGGACCAACGACACCTCCCAGATAAAAGAATACCTGATTGAAGGCAAAGACCCTCGAAATGCCGGCTTTGGGAGTCATTTTGCTGAGTAGGGCATTAATCCCAGGAATCAGCGCACCGGTTCCCAAGCCAAAGAGGAAACGATAGAGTCCTAGTTGAAGGGGACTAGATGCATTGGCACAGAGGAGATAGATGATAACTGAATAAAACTGGGCTACAACCAAGAGGCGATGGTTGCCCACCTTGTCACCTAGCTTACCCATGACTCCTGCACTCATCATGCTGGAAAAGCCCATGCTGGACACAATCAAACCAGAGACAAAAAGAAGATTCTCTGTCTGCCCTAAGTCGCGTACATAAAGAGCCAAAATAGGGCCAATCGATTGGGCTGAAAATTGGATGACAAAACTGGTTAAAAAGAGATTGACCAAAAGATAAGGATATTTGACCGATGTAAATAATTCCTTTGTTGGAATAGCCTTTTCCTTGGCTACTGGTTTAAAATCTTCCTTAATAAAGCAAATAGTCAAAATAGCAGCTAAAAACAGAAAACTACCAACCAGTAAGAAAACCGTACGAATTCCAAATAATTCTGCGATAAAGCCACCAATAAAAGGACCAGTTAGAGTGCCTGCAACTACACCTGTAGACAAAGTACCTAAGGCAGAGCCTGATTTCTCCTTGGGAACCTGACTGGCTATCAAGGCTGTTGCATTGGGAACAAAACCTGCAAATACACCATTCAGTAAACGAAGAAAGATTAACCAATAAATATTTGGGACAAAAGCCAAGCCTCCCATAGTGATAGTCATGGCCAGACCAGCACGAATCATCATGGATTTTCGACCGTATTTATCGGCAAGAATACCCCAGATAGGAGAAAAGAGCGCCGCAGAAATAGCAGAGACAGAAATAGCTAAACCTGCATAAAAAGCGACTTGCTCACTCCCTACACCCAGATTTTCCACAAAAATGGGCATAAAGGGCACAACCAAAGAAATACTGGCTCCTGTCAGAAAATTACCAAACCAGGCAATACGCAAATTATCCTTCCAGTTAATCTCTGTCATATTGCTTACCTCCCTCGAGAAGGATACGCACTTGAGTAAGAAGCTGGTCCAGATTGCCATTATTGTCTAGAACATGGCTAGCTAAACCTTTCTTTTGCTCTAAAGGCCACTGGGCTGCCAGACGAGATTCAGCTTCATTTTTGGACAACTGGTCTCTTTTCATTAAACGTTCTACTTGGGTATCTCGGTCCACATAGACCAACCACGTCTCATCAAACCAAGCGCTGTAGTCCTGCTCAAAAAGCAGGGGAATATCCATGAAAAAAATCTCTTCTGTCTGAACCAACTGGTCTCTCAAAGTAGCCAGTTCTTCACGAATAATCTCCCCTTGGATTCGCTTAGACCATTCTCGTTCCTCAGGATTTGAAAAGATGAGACTAGCTAGGAGAGGGCGATTGAGTTCTCCATTTTCTAGAATGATTTCTTGACCAAAATGCTGAACTAGAGCCTCAAACAGACGACCACCAGGTTTCTGTAGTTGGTGGACGACTGCATCGGCATCCACCACTTGAAAACCTTGCTGTCTAAGAAAATTTGTCACAGTTGACTTACCCGAGGCAATTCCTCCTGTGATTCCGATGATTTTTCCCATCAGTCCCTCCTTTGACAGTTTGGACAAAAGTGGGTGCCTCGTCTGCCTAGTTGGATTTTTTCAATCACAGTGCCACAGCGTACACATTCTTGACCAGCCTTGTCATAGACCTGATGAAAATCCTGCATGGTTCCATCTTCCCCAAAGGCATTGGTATAAGTCCGAATGGTGGAACCACCTTTTTCAACAGCCTGACCCAAAACAGCGATGGTCTGGTCATGAATGGCTGTCGCTTCTGCTACTGTCAAAGTTTGCGAAGGTCTTGCTGGATGAACCTGAGCTCGCCAGAGGACTTCATCCACATAAATATTGCCAAGACCAGCAACCAAGGTCTGGTCTAAAAGGTGGGATTTGATAGGCTTTTTGGACTTGGCTAGAGCAGTTTGAAAGACCTGCAAATCAAATTCTTCTTCGTTTGGCTCAGGCCCTAATTTTTTAGAAATAAAGTAGGCTTCTAAAAGATCAGGGGCCAAGAGTTCCATAGTACCAAACTTGCGTACATCCTCATAAACAAGCATTCCACCGTCCTCAAACTGGAAGAAAACATGGGCATGCTTGCGTTCAGGAACCTGGTCCGGATAATAAAAATACTTGCCCTCCATGCGCAAATGGGAAATCAAGACCTTGTCTGTCAAGTAGAAAAGCAAATATTTTCCACGACGCCCCATTGACTCAACAATCTGACCAGGCACTTCCTTTTGAAACTCGTCCAAATCCGTCTTAATCATCTTGGGATAACGAATTTCCATACTCGAAATCTTCTTACCCAAAATCAATTTTTCTAAGCCACGGCGAACAGTTTCAACCTCTGGTAATTCAGGCATAAGTCCTCCTTCTGTAAAAACAAGAAGCAGGCATGAGCCCACCTCTACTTAGTATTCTTTTTCATTATAGCCAAAGTCAGCCAAATCTAGTTTTTTATCACGCCAGTTTTTCTTAACCTTGACCCAAGTTTCTAGGAAGACCTTGTCTCCTAGCATGAGCTCGATATCACGACGGGCCATGCTACCAATTTTCTTAAGCATAGCGCCACCTTTACCGATGATAATCCCTTTCTGACTATCGCGCTCCACCATGATGGTTGCACGGATGTACACCTTGTCTGTCTCTTCGTCTCGTTTCATAGAATCCACAACTACAGCAACTGAGTGAGGAATCTCTTCACGCGTTAAATGAAGAACCTTCTCACGAACCATTTCTGAAACCAAGAATCGTTCTGGATGGTCTGTGATTTGATCAGATGGGAAATATTGGAAACCTTCGTCCAGATTTTCACTCAAAATATCCACTAGACGAGAGACGTTATTCCCTTGAAGAGCTGAGATTGGAACGATTTCCTTAAAGTCCATTTGATTACGAAAATCATCAATCTGAGACAAAAGCTGGTCTGGATGAACCTTATCGATCTTGTTCACCACCAGAATAACAGGAACCTTAGCAGCCTTGAGACGCTCGATAATCATATCGTCCCCCTTACCACGCGCTTCATCAGCAGGCACCATGAAAAGAACGGTATCCACTTCACGAAGGGTGCTATAGGCAGATTCGACCATGAAATCTCCGAGAGCTGTTTTAGGTTTGTGAATCCCTGGTGTGTCGATAAAGACAATTTGCTCCTTATCAGTTGTGTAAATTCCCATAATTTTGTTGCGCGTTGTCTGCGCCTTGTCACTCATAATGGCAATCTTTTGCCCCATGACATGATTTAAAAAAGTTGACTTCCCAACGTTGGGACGTCCTAAAATGGCTACAAAGCCTGATTTAAAAGTCATAATTTCCTCTTGCTATTTAAAATAATAAATCCCAGATTCGTGGGAGAAAAATCAATGCGCCTGTTAAGGCTGCGAAAAGAGAGACCACTAATACCGCGCCAGCCGCCATATCCTTGGCATTTTTAGCCAGCATAGAAAAGTGATAGTGACTGGCCAAATCCACCACATTCTCGATAGCAGAATTGATAATTTCAAAGGCTACTACCAAAAAAATGCTCAATAGGAGAAAGAGCCATTCGATTCGTGACACCTGAAAAACAAAACCTGCGAGGATGACCACGAGAGCCGTCACCGCATGTTTTCGCATATTGCGTTCTTCCTTTATGGCAGTAAAAATTCCTGTAAGAGCAAATTCTAAACTGGATATCAGGTCACGATTTTTCCATTTTCGTTTATTGTCTTGTGAGTCCATAGGCTGTCAAAATTTCTTCTTGTAAACCGAACATCTCCGCTTCTTCTTCCGGAGTGTAGTGATCATAGCCGTTAATATGTAAAAAGCCGTGTACTGCCAAGAAGCCCATCTCACGCTCAAAGCTGTGGCCATATTCCTCAGCCTGCTCATGAGCCTTATCAATAGAGATGAACAATTCCCCAATATAGGCATCAAACTCAGACATCATCTCTGCTAATTCTGGATTTTCAAGCAAATCTTCTTCGTCAAAGGCAATTTCCAACTCTGGTTTATATTCAAGGCTGATGACATCTGTCGGACGGTCGGTGTCACGGTACTCCAGATTGAGTTCATGACTACGCTCATTGGTCACAAAGGTAACTGCCATCTCCTTGTCTTCTTTTCCTAATTTTTGGGCTGCAAATTCCAAAATCTCTTGGGTTTGTTGCAACATTTCTTTTGAAACTTGACCAGTTTCATCTACCATTTCAATATACATGTGCTTCTCGTTTCTCTTTACTTGGCTTTATTATACCACATTTCCATGATTTTATTCTACCTTTTTGATATAATACTATGGAATACAATCACAAGGAGAGAACGATGTCATTTGACGGATTTTTTTTACACCACATGGTTGAGGAATTGCGAAGAGAATTAGTGAATGGTCGCATTCAGAAAATCAATCAACCTTTTGAACAAGAGTTGGTCTTGCAAATCCGTAGCAATCGCCAAAGTCATCGCCTGCTCCTTTCTGCCCATCCAGTTTTTGGACGCATTCAGCTGACCCAAACAACTTTTGAAAACCCAGCCCAGCCTTCTACCTTTATCATGGTTTTAAGAAAATATTTGCAGGGTGCCCTGATTGAGTCGATTGAGCAAGTGGAAAATGACCGTATTGTGGAAATTACGGTTTCTAATAAAAACGAGATTGGGGACCATATTCAGGCTACCTTGATTATCGAAATTATGGGGAAACACAGTAATATTCTACTGGTCGATAAAAGCAGTCATAAAATCCTCGAAGTTATCAAACATGTTGGCTTTTCACAAAATAGCTACCGCACCTTGCTTCCTGGATCGACCTATATCGCTCCGCCAAGTACGGAAGCTCTCAATCCTTTTACAATCAAGGACGAGAAACTTTTTGAAATCCTGCAAACACAGGAAACGACAGCTAAAAATCTTCAAAGCCTCTTTCAAGGTCTGGGACGCGATACGGCAAATGAATTGGAAAGGATACTGGTTAGTGAAAAACTTTCCACTTTCCGAAACTTTTTCAATCAAGAAACCAAGCCATGCTTGACTGAGACTTCCTTCAGCCCAGTTCCTTTTGCAAATCAGGTGGGAGAGCCTTTTGCCAGTCTTTCTGATTTGTTGGACACCTACTATAAGGATAAGGCTGAGCGCGACCGCGTAAAACAGCAAGCCAGTGAACTCATTCGTCGTGTTGAAAATGAACTTCAAAAAAATCGTCATAAGCTTAAAAAACAAGAAAAAGAGTTACTGGCGACAGACAACGCTGAAGAATTTCGTCAAAAGGGGGAATTACTGACAACCTTCCTCCATCAAGTTCCTAATGACCAAGATCAGGTTATCCTAGACAACTACTATACTAATCAACCTATCACAATTGCGCTTGATAAGGCCTTGACTCCCAACCAGAATGCCCAACGCTATTTTAAACGGTATCAGAAACTCAAAGAAGCTGTCAAATACTTGACTGAGCTGATTGAGGAAACCAAGGCAACCATTCTCTATCTGGAAAGTGTAGAAACCGTCCTCAACCAAGCTGGACTAGAAGAAATCGCTGAAATCCGTGAAGAATTGATCCAAACAGGTTTTATCCGCAGAAGACAACGGGAGAAAATCCAGAAACGCAAAAAACCAGAACAATATCTAGCAAGCGATGGCAAAACCATCATCTATGTCGGTCGCAATAACCTGCAAAATGAGGAGCTAACCTTTAAAATGGCCCGCAAGGAGGAACTTTGGTTCCATGCCAAGGACATTCCTGGAAGCCATGTTGTCATCTCAGGCAATCTTGACCCATCTGATGAAGTCAAGACAGACGCAGCAGAGCTGGCCGCCTACTTCTCTCAAGGACGCCTGTCAAATCTGGTGCAGGTAGATATGATTGAAGTCAAGAAACTCAATAAACCAACTGGTGGAAAACCAGGCTTTGTCACTTACACAGGACAAAAGACCCTCCGTGTCACACCAGACCCAGAAAAAATTGCATCCATGAAAAAATCCTGATTTTACTTGAAATCAGGATTTTTAACTTATACTCACTCAAATCATATCCAATTATAGGACTAATCTTTACCACCTAGCTTCTCATTGATTTTCATCATCACACTAGCAATTTTTTCGCCCCAATAAGGGTCTGACGCATATTCAACATTCATACCAGATGCCTTGTTTCCAAGGAAAGTTCTACCCCTATCGATATAATTTTCCTTAATCCACTTGGTTGCACCTAAAATTCCCTTATCCACATCATCAAATGTCTTGGCAGAAAGGTAAGGTGTCGTATCATAGGCTGTAATTCCAAAGAAATTATTCTTATCTTTGGCAATCTTACTTCGTCCCCAATCACTTTCTAAGGCACTATGGGCAAGGAGGTATAGAGCATTGATATGGTAATGTTCTTCTGCTTCCTTAAAGGTAGATCCCTTATTTTCCAAGAGGCTATTATTAATATTTAACAAACTAAATACCTTATCCAAGTCTTCAGCACTATAGTTTGTAGCCTCTGTCAAATCTTTAAAAAGGAAGGGATTTTCAAGGTTAAAACCATCAAAATGCAGCCCATCTGCCGAATAATATTTCTTGCCTACTTCCATATCAGAAAGATGAGCAGCTACTGGGATACTAGCATTCTGAGCCACATAGTGATAAAAACGATGTCCATCACTCTCATAATAAGGGATAAAATCCTTACCAGCATCTAGCGCTTGTAAATCTTCTGTTTTCATATAGCCTGACAAACCAGAAATAGTAATAGCCAGGCGCTTGTCATCACTTTTTCTATCCTTATCTAGCCAAACAACACTACCTTGCGATATATAGGACAGCTTTTCACCATCTGCATTATAGATATTTGCAGTCACTGGAAGGACCTGATAATAATCAGAGCTAGTCTTGGACTCCTTATTCCACTTTCCATCGTTTCCTAGCTGATGACCATCAATAGTCTCATTTTTTGCCATGTAGCCACCGGATTTGAAGTAGTACCAGGCTTGACTTTTAGAATCGTATACCCATTCTTTATCAGCCATTTTGCCATCAGATTTTAGATAAAACCATGACTCCTTATCCAAAATCCATTCATTGGCTGCCATATAGCCACCGGATTTTAGATAATAATAGTGACCATTTTCGAAAATCCATTCTTTATCAGCATGATTTCCATTTTCTTTGATATAAAACCAAGATTGGTATTGTTTGTCAAAAAGCCAACCTTGCTGTACTTTAGCACCACTAGCACTCACATAAGCCTGTTCAATCCACTGACTTGTCAGTAAATAACCACCTGATTTGAAATAATAGTCCTTACCCTTGATTTGGAGCCATTCTTTCTCTGCGTGTTGTCCATCTGCTTTGATATAAAACCAAGCATCATATTGAGAATCATAGACCCAGTCTTCTATTACCTTGGCACCTGTAGCACCGACATAGGAAGCTCCTAGCCAAGCATTTCTTTTCATCTTTCCATCTTGGTCAAGATAATAGAGGACTCCCTTGTCTTCTATCCATTCTGACTTGGCCATATAGCCACCAAATTTGAGGTAAAAATAGTCGTCACCTTGCTTTAGCCATTCATTTTCAGCATAGTTGGCATCTTCTTTTATATAAAACCAAGATTGATAGTGAGCATCAAAAATCCACTCATTAGCTGCTTGATTCCCATCTGCTTTCAGGTATTGTTTTCCTTGCCAAGTACCATCACTAGCCATTGCACTCTCTGGTCTGGCTAAGAAAAATAGCAGAGCTAAAAAAACAAATCTCAATTTCTTCATAAACTTTCTTCCTCTGTTCTTTCTATTTTATTGTATCAAAATTCTCTATAATCAATATTACAAACTGATAAAAAATCAAGAACAGATTGATTGCAGTTTACCTCAGAGACTCTTTTACTTCCTTGCGTAGATTTTCTAGACTGCTGATACCATATTTATCCATAACCTTTGGTAAATTTTCGATAATATCAGGACAGGCGTAAGGATTGGTAAAGTTGGCTGTTCCAACTCCTATAGCAGATGCTCCAGCCAGATACATTTCTAGGGCAGCTTCAGCCGAATCCACTCCTCCCATTCCAATGATAGGCAGGTCTGTTGTTTGGGCGACTTGGCGGATAAGTTTGAGGGCTACTGGAAAGACTGCTGGACCAGACATTCCACCTGTTCCATTGGCCAAGATTGGTTTTCTGGTTTTGAGGTCAAAACGCATTCCAACCAGAGTATTAATCATAGTCAAGCCACTTGCTCCTGCATCCTCTGCTGCCTTTGCGACAGTAACGATATCGGTCACACTAGGGGTTAATTTGACATAAACTGGCACATCAGAGGCTTCCACAGCTGCTTTCACCACATCATAAGCTAAATCTGGATCTTGACCAATCAAGAGTCCATGATTACAGTGATCTACGTTGGGACAAGAAATATTGAGCTCAATAGCCTTCACATTAGTTGCCTTGGAAATACCATGAGAAACAGCCGCATACTCTTGTTTTGAAAAACCAGCTACATTGGCAATAATAGGAAGATTTGGATATTCTCTTTCCAACCAAGGTAGCTTTTCAGCCAAAACAACTTCCAAACCAGGATTTTGCAAACCGATTGCATTAAGCATACCAGCGGGTGTTTCTGCCACCCTTGGAGTTGGATTGCCAAAACGGGGTTCAAGAGTTGTCGCCTTGATCATAATAGAACCCAAAAGGTCTAAATCATAGTACTTGGCATACTCTTGACCAAAACCAAAACAGCCTGATGCTGGAATAATCGGATTTTTCAAATCCAAACCAGGTAGAGAAACTTGTAAACGATTTGTAGTCATAATTTTCTCCTTATAATACAACTGTTCCTGTACGGAAAACAGGGCCATCTTCACAGACGCGTTGGCTGACCGTCTCGCTTTCTGGCACTTTTAGGACGCAGGCATAGCAAGCCCCCATCCCACAAGCCATACGAGATTCTAGAGATAGATAGGCTCTTGGGTGGTCATAAAAGGTTTGATTGATATACTTCATCATTCCAGGCGCCCCACATGAGTAAACAGCATCAAACTGACTGTCTAAATCATTAATGACGACGGAAACATTGCCCTTAATACCATAAGAACCATCATCTGTCGTTACAAAGACTTGACTATATTGGGCTAATTCTTTTTCAAGGATAACAGCATCCTTATTAGCAAAACCGAGGACTGTCACTACTTTCACTCCACGTCCATGCAATTCCTTGGCAACCTCAAGCAAGGGTGGAACACCAATCCCCCCACCAACGAGAAGAACCTGGCTCTGCTCATCTAGGTCAGACAAGTCAAAACCATTCCCCTGAGGCCCCATCACATCAAGAGTATCTCCCTGACTTAAGGTTGAGAAAATAGCTGTCCCAGTTCCCTCAATCCGATAAATGAGATGACACTGCTTCTTAACCTTATCGATAGACGAAATTGAAATAGGGCGACGCAAAAGATGAGCATCATCAGGCACACGCAGATGAAGAAATTGGCCAGCTCGCATGGCTTCAACCATTTCTCCTTCTAGGACTAATTCAAAGATTGCTGGCGCGATTTCCTCCTGTGCAACCACCTTCATGGTTTCCAAACGGATGGCACCCAAGCGTTTCTTACATGTGGGATTCATGACTTTTCCTCCTTAAATTTTAAGGGGACCAGATAAATAAAAGACCTTGCGATTGCAAGGTCTCAGTTAAAATCATACAAAACAATAGAGCACACTCAAAAAGTCTCCTCTAGAAAATTGTACTATTCTTTTATCTGACACCTTGTGAGTCTCTCTGGACTCCCCTTAAAGGTTAAATTTTTATTAGTATACTCTTTCAGCTAAAAAAAGTCAAGTAGAAAACGAACATTCTACTTGACCTCACGAGATTATTTTTCACGAATGACTTCGACCTTGTAGCCATCAGGGTCTTTAACAAAGTAATAGTTAGGTGCAGTTCCAGGTAGACCATTTGGCTGAGTCACTTCATAGCCTTTTGCACTGTGCTCTTGATGAAGAGCTTCAAGATCAGGTGTACTGAGGGCGATGTGGGCAAACCCATCTCCAACCACATAAGGACCGTGATCGTAGTTATAAGTCAATTCCAACTCATAGTCGTCACCCTCAAGACCTAGATAAACAATCGTGAAGGCATGATCTGGAAAATCTCTGCGACGCAATTCTTTAAATCCAAAAGCATCTTGATAAAATGCGATTGATTTTTCAAGGTTTTCTACTCGCAAGCAAGTGTGTAGCATTTTTGAAGCCATATTTTTCTCCTTTATTTTTAAAAAGACTGGGACAATCCTGTTCCAGTCTTATCTGTTATTATTTACCAAGTTTTGCTTTAGCTGCATCTGCAAGAGCTGTGAAAGCTGCTGCATCGTTAACAGCCAAGTCAGCAAGCATTTTACGGTTAACTTCGATCTCAGCCAATTTCAAACCATGCATCAATTGTGAGTATGAAAGTCCGTTCATACGAGCTGCCGCGTTGATACGAGTGATCCACAATTTGCGGAAGTCACGTTTTTTCTGACGACGGTCACGGTATGCATAGTAGTAAGAGTTCATTACTTGTTCTTTTGCAGTACGGAACAAGATGTGTTTAGCTCCATAGTAACCTTTTGCTAATTTAAGAATACGTTTACGACGTTTGCGTGATACAACGCCACCTTTAACACGTGCCATGTTTTATTTCCTCCAAATATTTCCTAGAATTGTTTACTTACAGTCAAGCTATTATTTCAAGCGAGTAAGCATTGCTTTGATACGTTTGTAATCTCCTGAATGCACCATAGATGCTTTACGAAGATGACGACGTTGTTTCTTAGTTTTTCCGTGGAAACGGTGAGAAGTGTAAGCACGGAAACGTTTAAGTCCACCAGAACCTGTACGTTTGAAACGTTTAGCTGATGCGCGGTGTGTTTTTTGTTTTGGCATGATTTTTTCTCCTTTATTTAACTTTCTGACAATTATTTTTTGTCAGTTGCTGGCGCCAATTGCATGAACATTTGACGTCCATCCATTTTAGCACGTTGTTCGATGATTGCAATATCTTGAGTTGCTTCAGCAAACTCGGCTAAAACTTTTGCACCAATCTCTTTATGGGTAATCATACGACCCTTAAAGCGAATAGATACCTTAACTTTATTTCCTTTTTCAAGGAATTTGCGTGCATTGCGAAGTTTTGTATCAAAGTCACCCTTGTCAATAGTTGGACTTAGACGAACTTCTTTCACAGTAACAACACTTTGTTTTTTACGTTGTTCTTTTTGCTTCTTCTGGTACTCAAATTTGAACTTACCGTAGTCCATAATTTTTGCAACAGGCGGTTTGGCTTGGGGTTGAATCAACACTAGGTCAACATTAGCGTTATCAGCCAAAGCTTGCGCTTCACTGAGTGGCTTGATGCCTAACTGTTCTCCCTCAAGACCGATCAAGCGAACTTCACGTACACGAATCTCATCATTGATGAATAAGTCTTGCTTTGCTATGGTTTTCACCTCTTTTGTTTTATTAGAGAAAAACAATAGCGGACTCGTAAATATACAAGCCCGCACGTTATGATAGCGTTTCTTAGAAACTTTTCATCCGTAGGGCCAGGCAACTTAATGTCACAAGGCGAGAAGCTCTCACTTCTGCTTTTCTCAACTTTTATATGATACCAAGTTTTCTAGTCCTTGTCAAGATAAAAAGTTATTTTTTTGAAAAGTTTGTGTTTGTATTTTGGCTTGGTTTTCGAATCAAAAAGAGAGAATCAAGTTGATTCCCTCTCTATGTTAGTTTTTACTTATTTTCCCTATAGGAAAGCTAGGATTTATTAAAAAATTCTTTTTTCTGTGAACTTCCCCATCTTTCGATAAATAGAATCCCCACTAACAAAAGGATAATCAGACAAGGAAGTAAGACAATTCCCATGCTCCAATTCAGATTGACATTATCAATTTGCTTGGGCAATCTTCCAGATAAAATCTCCACTGAACGCAAGTAAGTAAAGGGAATCAGATGTGCAATCTTTTGGAGAGGCTGAATTGTTTGAATGCCAAACAATAAGCCAACAATCCCAATAAGTGAAAGAAAGAGGACAGGCATTTTTTGCTTGAAAAAGTAAGCAATCAAGTACACTACTTCCACAATGATGATAAAAGCTAAGAAAGCTAGTAACAAGCTAGGAAATAACACATCTTGTATTTTTCCAATAGTTACCTCTTGATTCACTAAGCTATAAATCGGGTAGGGATAATCTAACTGTCCAAAACCACTTATCAGACTTCCCACTAGAAAAGAAAATCCACAGATTCCGATAAACAGCACAGTTACATAGCCCACTCCAACTCCAAGAGAAGACATTGCAAATGCCACTTTTGAAAAAGGATATAACTGAGCTGTGTCCAGATGATTTTGATATCTTTCTGCAAAAAGTTGTGTCAGCATAAAAATAATCGCAATCACAAACAAGGTTGGGATGATAGCCGCTAAAATCCAGACAATCTGATCAATCCCGTGGGTCGGATAATCTAAATCGTGGGCTTTTATGTTCAAGGGATACAGGGCTTGGTAAGTCTTTCGTTCGCGGTCAACCGCTATTTTTAAGTCCGAGCTAGAAGTTGGGTCATTTGATACAGTTTCATAACTCTTTTCCTCAGCTTGCCACTGCAAATAGTAGGCTTCTTCCCAGCGTCCTTCTTTTAATAAAGTCAGAATTTCTTTCTTTTGCGTCAAAAGATTTTTTTGCAAGTCTAAATTTTCTTTAGCAAACTGGTATTCCTCCGTGCTGGTGTCAGACATTTGGGAGAGCTTCTCTTCATTTTCATTGATAGCTCTCTCGTTGGCTGCAGTACGAGTTTCCAACCTGTTCTCCAAGCTGACATAGTTTGCAGTCCGACTATTGAAATAAAAGGTAACACCGAGTCCAGATACAAATAAAGCTAAGATAATCCAGTTTAAGCGACTTTTGAAAACTTTCTTCAATAAAAATAGACTAACATCTTTCATAAACTAAACCTCTTCTATCTGACCCTGATAAATGGTTACTATTGTATCGCATACATCAACTAGTTCTTCTTTGTAGTGGGAACTTAAAAGAACCAGCTGTTCTTGTCTATCGATTTGTGATAGTCTATCAAAAAACTTCTGTCGATAATACTCATCTAAGCCATTTGTAATCTCATCCATGAGCCAGCATTTCGCCTGACTGAGGAAATACATGGCAATCACCAAGCGTTGCTTCATGCCTAAGGAATACTTGCGGATGGGAAGGCTGATATAGTCAGACATTTCCCAATAGGCGATTTCATCCCTCAAGTTTAGGTTGGACTTCCAGATATTTTTTATGAGATGAAGGTAGTCCATCCCACTTAAGTTTCCATCCAGCCATTCAACGCTCTCATAATAAAACAAAGAAGGAGAGGCTGCGATATGTCCACTACTAAGGGGAAGCAGCTTGCTCATAGCTCGGAACAGGGTCGTCTTTCCAGAGCCATTGATAGCAAGAAGGCCATAAATCCTACCCTTTTTAAAGGTGAAATCCGCATCTTGCAAGATGACTTGTCGCGTTTTTAAGGTAACATGAGTAAGCCTTAACATATCCATCTCTCCTTCTTCTAAACGTTTAACTATTAATATCCGCCAGTATAGTAGTTTATGACCTCAAAACGTTCATAATTCCAGCCTCCGCCAACTCTATACTCAGAATAGCTGTCATAACGAGACCATGACGGAATCCAAATATATTGATGTTCGTGATAGTTGGTAGTATACTCCCAAACAGTATTCCAATCATACCGATAACTCTTAGTGACTGTCACAGCAGATACACTGGACTGAAAAAGACCAATAGATCATAAACTAACTAATTAAACGGTTTTTGCTAATTTTTAATGATTTTATATCATCAATATTGAAGACGCTTTCATTATATCGTTTTTATCATTATTATGCAACAGATTTTTAGTTTATTTTACTAATATATAATATTTGTCCTTCCTATCGAACACTTTCGATTTTCCAACTATTCAACCCCTTAAAGCGTATAGCTCCTTGCTGGTCAGTTCGGTAAACTTTACTATTGATACCTTCCAGTCGTGTCAAGATTTCCTGATAGGGGAGTTTCGTTCGATTGTTCTTTCCAACTGAAATGAGAGTAAACTCTGGTTTGAGTGTTTCTAGAAAGGCTAAACTTGATGAGGTTTTAGAGCCATGTTGGCCAGCTTTCAAAACATCCACTTCTAGGTCAGGATACTGCTTCAGCAATGCCTTCTCCCCCTTCTCCTCCAAATTTCCTGTGAAAAGAAAGTTTTTATCCAAGAGTTTTCCATACAAAACCAGGGAATCTTCATGACCTCCATCTCCAATTTTCCTTGGAGATAGGACTTCTAACTGACTTCCAAAAATTGTCAACTTCTCTCCTACTGTCAAACTGCGCACCTTGGTTTGAGTTGCCTGTAGTTCTACCACAAATTCCTTCTGTTTCAAACTACCTTTTGACACTAAAATCTCCGCTACATGGAAAGCCTTGGTCACCTCCAACAAATCTCCAACATATTCCTTGTCCGTATTGGTCAAAATTAGCTGGTCAATCTTGGATACTCCGCGACTTTTGAGATAGGGTATCAAGGTTCGCTGGGCATTACTGGTCGTCGCCTTTTCTTGCCATTTTTCGATTTTCTTATCAGATTCTGCCTTGCCACCTACATCTATGAGAATGGTTTTCCCAGTTACATCCCGTAGGAAAATACTTTCCCCTTGCCCCACATCCAGCATGGTAATTTCATTTTCCAGTGGATACTTGGTCAGGAAAAAGAGACCTGTAATCAATAAGCTCAATACTGCTAGCCTTTTAATGTTTTTCCTCAAATCATAAACTAAAGCCAAGGAAATTAACAATAGGATTAAAAGGCATGCATTGGGTTGTCCAAAGACCAGAGGCCTACTTGCCACCTGCGACACCAAGCGAATCATTCCCTCCAACCATTCAAAGATAAAATTCAGCTGAATGACTGGATAGAGAAAGGAAAGGGCAAATATGATAGATAAGAGCGGTAAGAAGACCAAGTCAAATAGAAAGGAAAAGACAAAGGTCAAAAGGATAGACCAAGGCTGAAATTCTGCAAAATAGAAGGATAGGATGGGTAATATTCCCAAGGAAATGACTAGACTTTCTCTAGCAACAGCCTTGAGGCCTTCTCCTTCTTTGCTGGTCATGGTCAAGATAAAAGCATAAGCACATGACAAAACTCCTCCTGCAGTCAGGAAAAAGTTAGGCATAATGATAAATAGGACAAGGACCGTCAAGGCAAAATTATCAAAGCCCTTAACCCCATGTTGAGCCAGTAGCTTTTGCAAGAGACTGCGAATAACCGAAGTTGAAAATCCTGTCAGACCAGCATAGAGAATGGAAAAGGGATAGGTCAGCCATTTCAACTTTTCTTGGGTCAAGCCCAATCGCAAGAGTAGTTTCTTAAATCCATCCATGAAAAATCCTACCTGCATACCAGACAGGGCAAAGAGGTGGATAATTCCTAGACTGGAATAAAGCTCATTCATCTCCTCAAAGTCCGTGTCCAGATGTCCTAATAGAAGCCCCGTCATGTAATTGCGCATAGGATCTGGAAAATGCGTCTTAATCCAAACTACAGCCTTTCGACGTAAACTGGACAGGTTTTCACCTATATCCCAACTACCAACCTTTTGAAGTGACTGGATTTTTTTGATATTGAGAGTCTGGTAAATCCCCTGAGTTTTCAGATAGGCCTGATAGTTAAATCCACCAAAATTCCTCTGCCCCTCTGGCTCCGAAAGTTTTCCTTCTAGTCCTATCTCATGAAGATCTGTTAAAGCTTGAAAGGATTCTTTCTCCTCCTCGGATTGGAGTTTATAATAGACTTGAAAAATGCGTTCATCAGACTTACCACGAAAGGACAGACTATCACCATTGACCTTAATAGTGTCAGGCAAAATCCGTACCCTTTCAACAGAATCCGCTAGGTTTTGACTAGCTTGACTCTGTTGCCAAGTTTGAAACAGAAACCAGAATCCAAAGATTCCACAAATCACTAGAACTTTGCCTGCTGATTTCCAAGGAAATTGAATAAAGAGGCAGACTAGCAGAAAAACAAAGCCCAACAAAGCAAGATAGGATGCAGAAAAAATGGCGTAGTAAAGCCAGAGCAATAGAAAACTCAGGTAAATTAGGGGAATGGGGAAATTCTTAATCCACTGTAACATAATCTTTTAGCTTTTCTATGGTCTTGGTACCAATTCCAGAGACTTTCTTGAGTTCATCTACTGACTTGAATTTCCCATTTGATTCACGATGGTCGATAATGTCCTGAGCTCGTTTTCCTCCCAGTCCCTTGACCTGCTTGAGTTCTTCCAGACTGGCCTTGTTGAGATTGACCTTCTTTTCCTTGCTTGTCGAAAAATCCGTCCCCGAACCAAACTGTTGACTAGCTGCTTCTTCTCCCTTAGTGGGAACGTAAACCAGAGCCTCATCACTGACTTTCTGAGCTAGATTGAGCGACTTGCTGTCTGCTTGCTCTGTCAAGCCACCAGCTTTCTGCACTGCATCATTGACCCGACTTCCAACTGGTAAATCATAAATCCCTGGTGATTTGACAGCACCTTTCACATCTACTGTGATTAGATCTTGTTCAAGGGGTTCTTCCTTTTCTTCCTTCTTCACTTCCTTTTCGGTTAATGAATCCTTGGAAACAGCTGCAACTTCTGCCTGCAAATTCGTTTCTTTGACAGGTGTGTGTGGAGCTGGCTTTAGCAGGAAAAATCCTCCTACAAGCAAGCCCAGACCAGTACAGATGACAATGATTTTATACTCTTTGATTTTTTCGATAATTGCTTCCATATTTTCTCCTCTCTTAGATTATTCGTAAAAGGAAGAAAAAACAGTTGAAAAATTCTTCTCAACTGCTTATTTATTTGCAAAATAGTCTTCCTTGGTCAATACATAATGAACTCTTGTCACGATTCGGCCTTCTTCATGCTGGTCCATACAAGCATATGGTTCTACATAGGAAAAAAGCATGCCTGATTTCTCCATGACCTTTCCTGACGCGGGATTAGCCTTATCGTGTAAAGCAACTAACTTATTCATTCCTAACTTCTCAAAAGCTAGCTCAATTACGGCACGATTGGCTTCTGTCGTCAATCCTTTATTCAAATACTTTTGGTTGATAATGTAGCCAATAGCTGCCTTCTTAAGAACAGGATCAATCTTGTGCAAGTCAATGGTTCCAATAAAATGACCATTGCTTTTTAGTTCTATTCCCCAACGTCCCAAGGGATTGGCCAAGTAGAACTGAGCAATATTATTTTTGGTTTCTTCTACATTTTGATTGGTTAGAAAAGTGTAACGTGTATTATCCTTGTCCGAGGCATAGGCAAACATTGCTTCCGTATCATCCAAGGTTAGAAATCTAAGCAATAAACGCTATGTCTCCACTATTGGATACTGGCTAGTTTTAAAGAGATTGATTCCATACGTTTCTACCATTCAAAAGTATTTTCTATCAGTCTAGCATAAAAAAGAAGTGATAACAAATTTTTCTTGCTTTTTAAAGCGGTTTCATATAGAATAAAATCATCACCTTATTTTATAGATAATTGTGATAAATCATTTACAACCCGTCAATAGAAAGGGAGTTTTTCTCTATGTTAATCGGAATTCCAAAAGAAATTAAGAATAATGAAAACCGTGTTGCCCTCACACCTGCTGGTGTCCACAGCTTAGTCGGCCGTGGTCATCGCGTCCTTATCGAAACAAATGCTGGTCTCGGTTCTGGCTTTACTGATGCTGACTATCAAAAGCAAGGAGCTGAGATTGTCGCTACTGCTGGTGAAGTCTGGGCAGCTGAGTTAGTCGTGAAAGTAAAAGAACCACTAGCTTCTGAATATGGTTACTTACGTGACGACCTGCTTCTCTTCACCTACTTGCACATGGCCGCTGCTCCAGAATTAGCAGATGCTATGTTGGAAGCAAAAACAACAGGGATTGCCTATGAAACTGTCCGTGATTCCCAAGGTCAGTTACCACTCCTCGTACCTATGAGTGAGGTTGCAGGCCGTATGGCAGTCCAAATCGGGGCTCATTTCCTAACTAAGCAAGCAGGAGGTTCTGGTGTCTTACTGGGTGGTGTGCCGGGTGTACCTAAAGGGAAAGTAACCATCATCGGTGGCGGTGTCGTAGGGACCCATGCTGCTCGAATTGCGCTTGGTCTTGGTGCTCAAGTGACCATCCTTGATATCAGTGCTAAACGTCTCTCCGTTTTAGAGGAGGTCTTTGGCCACCAAATTCAAACTCTCATGTCCAATTCATTCAACATCGAAGCCAGTGTGAGAGATGCGGATGTTGTTATTGGGGCGGTTCTCATTCCAGGTGCCAAAGCACCAAAACTGGTCACAGATGAGATGGTCAAGCAAATGCGTCCAGGCTCTGTCATTGTGGACGTTGCCGTTGACCAAGGGGGCGTTATCGAGACAGCTGACCGTGTGACAACGCACGATGAACCTGTCTATGAAAAATACGGCGTTCTCCACTATGCCGTTGCCAACATCCCTGGTGCGGTAGCCCGTACTTCTACCATTGCCCTAACCAATGTCACTCTTCCTTATATCGAAGCTTTGGCTGGCAAAGGATTCGCACAAGCAATCTCTGAAGATGAAGGCTTGCGCCAAGGTGTGACCACTTACCAAGGTTACTTAACCAGTCTTCCAGTAGCCCAAGGTCTCGATAAAAAACATACTCCAATTGATGAACTAGTATAAAAAATCTAATTATCAGATAAAAGAAAGAGCAAGTCCACCTGAACTGCTCTTTTTTGTTATTCTGTTTCTTCTTGGACTTCTTCACGCTCTTCATTTTTAATTGGAGCTGGTTCATAAGCTCGGATAATCTGAGCGACAACAGGATGGCGAACCACATCCTTAGCTGAAAAATGAACAAAGTCAATCTGGTGAATGTTCTTGAGCTTTTCTTGGGCATCAATCAAACCGGACTTGACGTTACGCGGAAGGTCAATCTGACTGATATCTCCATTGACAATCATCTTAGAATTAAAACCTAAACGAGTCAAGAACATCTTCATCTGCATGATAGTCGTATTTTGCGCCTCATCGAGAATGACAAAGGCATCATCCAAGGTTCGTCCACGCATATAGGCAAGGGGCGCAATCTCGATAATTTCACGCTCCATGAGTCGAGTTGTTTGGTCTTTTCCCAGAATCTGATACAAGGCATCATAAACAGGTCTAAGGTAAGGATCTACCTTCTCTTTAAGATCACCCGGAAGAAAACCTAGACTCTCGCCAGCTTCCACTGCCGGGCGTGTTAGGATAATCCGCTTAACCTGACCACGTTTAAGAGCTGTCACAGCCAAGGTCACTGCAAGGAAGGTCTTCCCTGTACCTGCTGGCCCAATTCCAAAGGTCACATCATGCTGTTTAACACTGTCCACATAAAGTTTTTGACCCAAGGTTTTGACACGGATAGGCTTCCCAGTATTATCCTTGATGATTTCTTCTTCGTAAAGGGCGACAAACTTGTCGATTTCATCGTTTTTGACCATGCTAATTGCAGTCACCACATCTGGCGTCCCAACCGTCATTCCACGATTTACCAAGACCATCAAAGCCTGAATAACCTGACGTGCTTCCTCACAAGCAGCCTCTTCTCCCAAAACCTGGACAATCTCCGTACGAGCATGAATCACCACATCAAGCTCTTCTTCCATCAAACGAAGATGGCGTTCATTGGAACCAAAAAGATGAAACAAGTCATCTGGATGACTCAGTTGAATGTCTATTGAATGTTCCTTCAAATAAAGAACCTCTCTAATCCTTTTATTTCTTTTTATTATAGCAAAGGGGCGGAGAAATTACTAGCCCAACCCCAGTGAATCATGCTAGTGTTCTAAGTATTCTTGCCAGATGGCGTCAAAGTCTCCTAAGTTAAAAGAGAAACTGGCATGTTCCTCCAAAAAGCGACTCACCTGATCGAAATCATCCGTATGTTTTGGGAAGGCTGACTCCTCAAAGGCAAGATCCGCTAAAATTGCTTTGGGACTATTACTTTTAGGATTACGCTCTGTCATAAGCCAAGTATAAAATGATTTTCGCATAAGCCTCCCTAAATTAACTCAGTACCAAACTGGTCTTGTTTAATCTTTCCAGCTTTCATTAAACCACCAAGCGCTTTTTTAAATTGACCTTTAGAAATACCAAAGGTAGCCTTGATGTCATCTGGTGATGATTTGTCATTTAAGGTCATAAATCCACCATTACTTTCCAAGTAAGTCAGAATCATTTGTGCATCGTTTTCTAACATCTCAAAAGAACGTGGTTTGAGGGAGAGGTTCAATGTGCGGTCCACTTCACGAAAACCAATAACACGCGCATCCAACACTTGCCCCAAACGTGGCTCTGCATAGCGCTCGCTAGGATGGATAAAGCCAAGCATGTTGTTTTCTGGCAGGTAAACAAAGGTTCCTGACAGCTTGAGACGGTATACAATGGCTGGCCAGTTTTGGTTCTGCATATTGTTGTAGGCAGGACGAGCCAGACTTTGGAAGTCTTCTTGATAAGCCAAAAGGCCCCAGATACGATCTTTCTTGTCCACTTCAAGACGGATGTAGAGTTGATCGCCCTTCTTAGGCCAGAGTTCCTTGAGCTCAGGGAGAATATCGAGTGACACAACGATTTCTTTATCAGGAAGGCCTGTATCCACAAAGACACCCAAGTCTTTACGAACTTCCGTTACAGTTCCCCAACCAAATTGGTCCTGAGTGGCAGTCACTTCTAAGGTTGTCAGGCGGAGTTTTTGCTTCATATCTGTATAGGCGAAACCTTTGACCGTATCCCCTACTGTATGTTGACCTTCTTCCTTAGCAAGAGCATAGGTTTGGCCATCCTTTTGCACAAAGTAAAAACGGTCGTTTTCATCGATGATCAGTCCAACGATAAAACTTGCAAGATTTGTATTCATATTTCCTTCTTTCGAATAAAACTCAGCCAGCAATGCCAACTGAGTTTTTCTGTTTTTTATTTTTAGACTTCCAAAAGTTCTTTCTCTTTGTTGGCAGTCATGTCGTCGATGTGTTTAACAGCATCGTCTGTTACTTTTTGAATGTCTTTTTCAAGAGTCTTCAATTCGTCTTCAGTGATTTCTTTTGCTTTTTCTTGTTTCTTAGCTTCGTCCATAGCATCGCGACGGATATTGCGGACAGCCACTTTAGCATTTTCGCCAACCTTCTTCACTTCTTTAGCAAGGTCACGACGAGTTTCTTCTGTTAGAGCTGGGATAACCAAGCGAATCACAGAACCATCGTTAGCTGGTGTGATACCAAGATCAGAGGCATTCAAGGCACGTTCGATGTCTTTCAATGAAGACTTGTCAAATGGTGTCACCAACAAAACACGCGCTTCTGGAATGGTAATTGAAGCGATTTGGTTAAGAGGAGTCTCTACTCCATAGTATTCTACATGTACACGGTCAAGCAAGCTTGCATTGGCACGACCTGCACGGATACCACCAAATTCACGAGCAAGTGATTGGTGAGACTGGGTCATTCTCTCTTTAGCTTTTTCAATAATTGCGTTAGCCATAATCTTTCTTATTCCTTTTCTTCGATATTGTTTGAAACTGTTGTTCCGATATTTTCACCAAATACGACACGTTTGATGTTGCCTGGTTGGTTCATGTTGAAGACAACCAAGTCAATGTCGTTATCCATTGAGAGGGTTGAAGCTGTTGAGTCCATGATACGGAGACCTTTATTGATAACGTCACGGTGGGTCAATTCTTCAAATTTAACAGCTGTCTTGTCTTTCTTAGGATCGGCATTGTAAACACCGTCGACACCATTTTTAGCCATAAGGATGGCATCTGCTTCGATTTCAGCTGCACGAAGAGCCGCTGTTGTATCTGTTGAGAAGTATGGTGAACCAATTCCAGCACCAAAGATAACGATACGGCCTTTTTCAAGGTGACGAAGGGCACGTCCACGGACATAAGGCTCTGCCACTTGTTGCATAGCAATAGCTGTTTGCACACGCGTATCAACCCCAACTTGTTGCAATGAATCTGCCATCACAAGAGCATTCATAACAGTCCCAAGCATTCCTGTGTAATCTGCCTGAACGCGGTCCATACCTGCTTCTGCTGCAGGTTCTCCACGCCAGAGATTTCCTCCACCGATAACAAGGGCAATTTCGATACCTAAGCTATGAACTTCTTGAATCTCTTTTGCGATTGTTTGAACTGTTTGGATATCAATCCCTACGCCACGTTCACCGGCAAGGGCTTCACCTGATAACTTGATTAAAATACGTTTATACTTGGGATTCGCCATTTTCACTCTCCTTTTTTTATCCTACCTATTTTATCACAATTTCTAAGATTTTTATAGTATCATGAGCAATTCTTTCAAAAAAATTAGACAGTTAAAAATTCCTCTAAATCACTGAGGGCACGCTCAGCAATTTTTTCATAACGAGCCTTCTTATCACGAATACGCTCGCCTTCCAACTCCTTGATGATTCCGAAATTGACATTCATTGGTTGGAAATGTTTGCTATCCGCATGGGTGATGTAATGAGCTAAGCTTCCGATAGCCGTCGTCTCTGGGAAAATAGCTTGGCTTTCTCCCTTGAAAAGACGAGCCGCGTTAATTCCCGCAACCAAGCCTGACGCTGCTGACTCGACATAGCCTTCCACACCCGTCATTTGACCAGCAAAGAAGAGGTTTGGCTGTTTCTTGGAACGATAGGTTTGCTCAAGAAGATTTGGTGAATCCATATAAGAATTGCGGTGCATGACACCGTAACGAACAAACTCAGCATTTTCAAGACCTGGAATCATTTGGAAGACACGCTTTTGTTCTCCCCATTTGAGGTGGGTCTGGAAACCGACGATATTGTAGAGGCTACCAGCCGCATTGTCCTGACGAAGCTGGACAACTGCATAAGGTGTTTTAAATTCTCCATCACGAGGTCCTGTGTAGTCATCTGGATACTCCAAACCGACTGGTTTCATAGGACCATAAAGCATGGTTTTAATACCTCGTTTAGCCATGACTTCGATTGGCATACAGCCTTCAAAGTACTTTTCTTTTTCAAAAGAATTAAGCGGTGCTTCTTCCGCATTGACCAAGGCTTCATGGAAATCCATAAATTCTTGCTTGGTCATAGGGGCATTGAGGTAGGCAGCTTCTCCCTTATCATAACGAGATTTTAGATAGACCTTGCTCATATCGATAGTGTTGACATCGATAATCGGCGCTGCCGCATCGTAGAAATAGAAGCCATCGCCATCATTAAGGGTGTGAATCTTTTCAGCCAGGGCATCACTAGTCAAGGGACCAGTAGCGACAACTGTGATAACATCTGTCGGTAATTCTGTAATTTCATCACGCACCACTTCAATCAAGGGGTGGTTAGCCACTTTTTCGGTCACCATTTGAGAGAAACCATCGCGGTCCACCGCAAGAGCTCCTCCAGCGGGAACACGTGTAGCTTCAGCAGATTCCAAGATAACAGAACCCAAGCGACGCATTTCTTCCTTGAGAAGACCAACTGCATTTGTCAAAGCATCCCCACGAAGAGAATTAGAACAAACTAACTCAGCAAAATTGTCTGTTTTGTGCTGGGGTGTTGACTTGACACCACGCATTTCATAAAGTTTAACTGGAATACCACGTTCTGCGATTTGGTAGGCTGCTTCTGACCCTGCCAAACCAGCACCGATAACATTGATATAAGATTGAGACACGACACTAATACCTCTTTGGGTGGAACCTAAGTTCATATCAAAACAAGGCACTGGCTTGTTTAACACCCACAAATCTTTCTATTTTTTCTTCTACTAGTATAACAAAAAAAGGGAAGAAGGCAAACTTCCCTGTTTAGTCATTTTCTTGATGTAAAGAGATAGTGAGTATTCCAATTAAAAATCAATTATATGCTACTCTATAAAATCTCTTCCACGTAACGGATCGATAGGGACTGTTATTCTATCTCTTGCTATAACCGTATTATCTAAAACAGCATAACATTCAACATAGTGGTCTCCTTTAAACTGAGAATCTTCGTGATGTTTTATTTTACCTGAAAAAATAGCACCACGCTCACAATTTCTTCTAATCGCCTCAGCTCCAATATTTCTTACTTTCCAATAATATTTAACATCAGACAAAAGATTATCTGGAATATCTGATTTTATAATTTCAAAATCAAGAGATTTTCTATTTTTAATCTTAAATCTACTTTTTAAAAAGTCTGAAAGAAGTGCTTTTCGAAAACCATCTTGTGTAATTTCACACTCCAAAACAATATTATATTCGATATTAACATTAAACAATTCATCAATAAATTCTTCATTCGAAGCTCGATTTGTTGTAGAAGTGGATTGAGCGAATTTTCTACCAAATAGCTGTCTATAAACTTCAGTAAGTTTCTCTTCTGAAGCGTCTTCTATTTTCTTTAGAGCTTGCTTAGCTTTATTGACAAATTTTGCTCCATCATTATTATAAATCTTTTGATTACTACCTAAAGCATACCAATACTCTCTATTTTTATCTTGGTTTGAAAAGTATTCAAAAATATCTTTCAAGAGAATATTGTAATCAGAGTAATATATTTCAGAAATACCTTTATCATCAATTAAATCAGATATCAAAGTATCTATCAACAACCCCTTAAATGAAAAGCCCATATGATTTTTCCATTGTCGTATGAGCCTTGTTAAGTTAGAAAAATGATTATTAAAATTCGAATTTAAAGATTTAGATTTTTCAATTTCAGGCTTTGGTTTAGTAGTTTTCCAAGAGCCTCTGTTACGAGAATCAGGATATTTAAAATTACCATCAGATTGTTCGAAAGCTGGAACTAACTCAATTTTTCCACCATCCGAAAAATCAATAACAACGACCTGTCCGTCTCCTTTTATTTTTGTATTTGGGTAT